>NZ_CP011340.1:8267500-8532592 GCF_001278075.1 Streptomyces pristinaespiralis
TCCAGCCCACCGTGCTCGTTCGCGCGGCGCGACAGCTCGGGCTCGTGGGTGAACATGGTGGGCAGGCTCCAGGCGCGCGCCGCGCGCAGCGGCACACCGCGCGCGGCGGCGGCCCGGAAGGCGAAGTCCAGGACCGCCTCGGCCTCCTCCTCCCGGGGGACACCGGCCACGATCTCGCCGTCCCGCGGCCGGCGGCCGGCCGAGCCGCCGCGGATCATGACCACGGGGCAGGCGGCTCTGCTCAGCACGCGAAGTCCGACCGATCCGAGGAAGAAGCCCGTCACCGGGCCCGGCCGCCGGGAGCCGAGCACGATCATCCGCGCGTTCCGGCCGCGCTCGACAAGCAGCTCCGCCTCCGGCTTCACCACCAGCTCGGCACTCACCTCGACGTCCTCGAAGTGTTCGCGCACCCAAGCCAGGGCGTCATCGAGCAGTTGCCGCGCCGCGCGGCGCTCGTGCTCGATGTCGCCGGCGAGCACCCGGTAGAACCCCGCCTGCGGAACATGACCGTGCAGCAGCACCAGGGGCGCCCCGTGCCGCCGTGCCTCGCCGGCCGCCCAGCCCGCTGCGATCAGACTGTCGGAGCTGCCGTCAACTCCGGCGATGATGGGCCGTTGCATGAAGCGTCTCCTCGCGTGAGGGCCTGCCGGACCTGGTGGGGCCCCACGCCCCTCGCCTGACATCTCCGAACGGAAGACCCCTGAAATGGATCATACCGATAAGGGACTTTTGGTGCGTTCTGCTCGGGGTGGTGGCGCGGCGCGCGCAGGGGAGCGGCACCACGCGAAGGGCCCGGACCGCCGACGCGGTCCGGGCCCCTCGGTGCAGGCGGCTCAGAGGTCCAGGGACTTCAGGTACGCCGCGAAGGACAGCAGCCCCGGGTGCTCGGCGCGCAGCGCGGGGATGTCCGCCCGGTAGCCGTGCTCCTGGAACCACTCGAACATCAGCGCAATCTCCGGCGCGTTGGGGATGTACGGGTTCCCGGCCACCGCGTCCAGCGGCAGCTCCTCGAACCGGGCCGGCAGACCCGTACGCGCGGCGAACGCCTCTGCGACCTCCCTCGCGCTCAGCTCGTCGCCCGCCAGTTCCACCGCACGGCCCACGTACTCGGCGGGCCGCTCGAACGCCTCGGCGGCGAAGAAGCCGATGTCCTCCACGGCGATGAACTGCACGCGGGTGTCCGGCTTCAGCGCCAGCTGCACCACCAGCGTCCCGTCCACGAGTCGCGGACCGTGCGCGGCGAAGTTGTCCATGAAGAACGACGGACGCAGCACCGTCACCGGCACCGAAAGCTCCTGCAGGTACCGCTCGATGTGACGCTTGGACTCGAAGTGCGGTACGCCGCTGTGCCGTTCCGCACCGCCCACCGAGCTGTACACGACGTGCGCCACGCCGGCGGCCTTCGCCGCACGCGCCACCGCGCGGCCCTGACGGACCTCGCCGCCCAGGCCCTTGGGCGTCATGAACGTCTGCACGGAGAACACCCCGTGCACACCCTCCATCGCGGAACGCAGCGACGCCTCGTCGTCCAGGTCGCCGCGCACCAGCGTCACGCCCAGGTCGGCCAGCGCCCGGGCCGCCTCGGAGGCCGGGTCGCGCACCAGCGCCGCCACCGTGCGCCCACGGCGCACCAGTTCACGCGCGGTCGCCCCGCCCTGAAGGCCCGTCGCACCGGTCACCAGGACCGTACCGCCGGCCCCGGTGCTCATACCGTCACCTCCTCGGCGGCGAACAGCGACGCGTTCGCCTCTGCCCACGCCCGGTAGCCGCGCGGCTCACGGCCGGTCAGCAGCCGTACCGCCGGCGTCGGCCGGGCCCACGGCACCTCGGGGCTGTGCAGGGCGGCCACGTTGGTCACCGCCGCCGGACGGTCGCCGGTGATGCCCGCGAAGACCTCCACGACCTCCTCCTGCGGCGCGACGGAGAAGTCCAGTTCACGGCCCAGGACCTCGCCCAGGATGCGGGCCTGCTCCTTCGAGGTCAGCACCTCGGAACCGGTCAGCACGTACGCCTTGCCCCGGTGGCGCTCGTCGGTGAGCGCGGCCACCGCAGAGGAGGCGATGTCGTACTCGTCGATCGGCGCACCCGGGTTGTTGCCGATCCAGCAGCGCACCGCGCCGCTCTCCCGCACGGTCCTGATCCACCACGAGGTGTTGGCGTGGAAGGGGCCGGGACGCAGGAACGTCGTGTCGACGCCGGACGCGGTGATGGCCTCCTCCGCGGCCCGGTGCTCGTCCGCGATGCCGTGCGGCAGCGGATGCAGCACGCTCGCCGACGACAGGAACACCAGGTGCCCGACGCCCGACGCCGCGGCGGCCGCGGCGACGTTGCGGGCCTCGCCCGCCACATCGCCGGACAGCACCACCAGCGCCGAGTCCACCCCCTGGAACGCGGCGGCCAGCGACGCCGGGTCGGCGGGGGAGCCCGCCACCACCTCGACGCCGGCCGGCAGGTTCGCCTCCTCGGGGGTACGGCTCAGGGCGCGCACCCGACGGCCCGCCGCGGCGAGCTGTTCCACGGCCTCACGGCCCACTTTGCCGGTCGCTCCGGTGACGAGAATCATGGCTCAGTCCCTCCAGCCGTTCGGCTCCGGCCACGGCGACCCGAGCTGCCGGTAGGTGCCCTGGTAGTCCGGCCAGTCACGGTGGTCACGGATCTTGCCGTCGACCAGGCGGATCAGATGGATCTGCTCCCCGGAGAAACGGCGCCCGGTCGGCGCCATGCCCACCAGGTTGCCGACATGACGGCCGTACAGAACGAGGTTGGCGCGCACCCAGTCGCCGCGCTCCTCGATGAGGACCTCCTCGAGGTACGCCTCCTCGGAGAAGGTCATCTTCAGCCACTTCACGGCCATCGCGAACGAGTCGGGACCACGCAGGTCCATGTGCTCCATCGTCGCCGGATTCAGATAATCCGGGTGGATGAATTCCGCGACGTCATCGGTCTTTCCCGTGTTGTACGCCTCCACCATGCGGCGCACCGCCGCTATATGACTGCTCATCGCATTCCCTTCGCCGGGCGCCCAAAAGAAATTCAGGACACTGGCCGACATTGTGCGGTGGCCGAAGAGGCCGGGCAAGCAGCGAATTGCCGCCGTCGACCGGCTCTCGAACGGTCCTCCACCACCACCCGGCCAAAAGGCCGCAGCATTCACCCTGAACAGATCCATGCCGCCACCACCCCCGGAGCTGACCGTGGACACCGCCACCACCTACAAGACGAAAGTCACCGCCGCCTTCAACAAGGCCGCGGCGGCCTACGACCGGCTCGGGGTCGAGTTCTTCACCCCCATGGGCCGCCGGCTCGTCGAGCACGCCCGCCCGCAGCCCGGACAGCGGCTCCTCGACGTCGGCTGCGGTCTGGGCGCCACCCTGCTGCCCGCCGCCGACCGGATCGGCCCCACCGGCCACGCGCTCGGCATCGACATCGCAGAGGCGATGATCGAACAGGCCGGCCAGGAGGCCCGCCGCCAGGGCATCGACAACGTCGAACTGCGGGTCATGGACGGCGAACACCCCGACCTGCCCGCCCGGTCCTTCGACCTCGTCCTGGGCAGCTACAGCGTCATCTTCCTGCCCGACGCCCGCGCCGCCCTCGCCCGCTACGCCGACCTGCTGCGCGACGGCGGCCGAATCGCGTTCACCAGCCCCGTCTTCCACAAGGACCAGTTCCCCTTCCTGCCGCCGCTGTTCAGCCGCTGGATCCCCATGTCGCTGCTCCAGCACCTGCCGCCCGCCTGGCACCCCGAGCAGCTGCGGCGCCAGCTGCACTCCTGGCTCGAGGACCCCGCCGACCTCGAAGCCGCTCTGCGGCAGGCCGGATTCACCGACACCGTCATCACCGACGAGGTGGTGGAGATGACCGCCGCGAGCGGCGAGGACTGGGTCGAGTGGTCCCACACCCAGGGCATGCGCCTGCTGTGGCAGCACCTGCCCACCGACGAGGCCGCCGCCCTGCGCACCCGCCTGACCGGCGAACTCGACGCCCTGCGCGGCGCCGACGGCCTCATCCGCATCGACGTCCCCGTCCGCTACGTCACCGCCACCGTCGCCCGCTGAGAGCACCCGGCAGACAAAACGACGGCAGGACCGGACAAGGGAGCGGCCCCCGGGGAGAACTCCCCGGGGGCCGCTCCAGGTGCGCGACGCGGCGGCGTCAGGTCACCGACAGCGCACCGTCCACCGCCACGACCGTGCCGTTGGCGTACCCGGCCTCCGGCCGGGTCAACTGCACGATCCACCATGCGATGTCCTCCGGCCGGCCGACCCGGCCCGCCGGGATCCGCTCCGCCATCTGCGCGAGGAACGCCTCGTAGGCCTCCGCCGGCATCCCGGCCCGCACCCCCACACCGGTGTCCACGACACCGGGCGCGATACCGACCGACCGGATGCCGCGCGGCGCGAGCTCGACGGCCCAGGTGCGGGTCAGGAAGTCGAGCGCCACCTTCGCCATCCCGTACACCGAGTTCTCCGGCCAGGCCCGGCGGCCCAGCGAACCCGCCGAGCTGACGTTCACCACGACCCCGCCGGCCTCCTCGAGCGCGTCCAGGGCCGCCTGCGTCAAAAATACGGGCGCGAGGAGATTGGTGCCCAACTGCCGACGCACGGATTCGCGTTCCAGACCGTCCAGGGACGCGAATCCGGTGACGGCCGCATTGTTCACGAGAACATCGAGACGGCCGAATTCCTCGAGCGCCGTCCGGACAATGAGATCCGGCGCGTCGTGGTCGTGGACATCGGCGACCAGAATTCGAATCCGGTCGTGCCCGTCCGCTGTTTCCTTCAGCGTCGATTCACTGCGTCCGACAATGAGCACATGCGCACCGTCGTCCGCGAAAGCGCGGGCCGTGGCAGCGCCGATACCCGTGCCGCCGCCGGTGACGACGACCGATTTCCTCACCTGGTCCGTCATCACGGCCTCAGGAGCACAGGGCGGTGTTGACACCGCGGATGACGGCCTGCTCGGCCTCCGGGCCGAAGTCCTTGTCGCCGATCGTGAACGACAGCTGCACCCGGGCGGATCGGTCGCGGGTGGTGGCCGCGAACGTGGCGTAGCCGGGGATGCCGGCGCCGTGGCCCCACAGGTCCAGGTCGTCGTCGTTCTCCAGCTTCATGATGCCCAGGCCGTAGCCGATGCCCATCGGCAGGTTCTCGATCATCTCCGGCGGCAGCGGCGTCGTCATCTCGGTGAACTCCGGCTCGTTCAGCAGCTCGCCGCTGAACAGGGCCGTGAAGAACCGGTCCAGGTCCGCCGTGGTGGAGATGATCTCACCCGCGCAGCCCGCCTCCGAGGGGTTCATCAGCGTCACGTCGACCGGCTCGCCGCCGATCTGCATGTAGCCGCGGGCGTGCGGCCCGGGGATGTTCGGGTCGTCGCCCGGCAGCGTCGTCTCCTTCAGCCCCAGCGGCTCCAGCACCCGCTCGGTGATCTCCTCGCGGTAGGAGCGGCCCGTGATCTTCTTGATGAGCAGGCCGACGATGAAGTAGTTGGTGTTGCAGTACGCGAACTTCGTGCCCGGCTCGAACTCCAGCGGCTTGGCCGCCGCGATCGCGATCAGGTCCTCGGGCTCGTAGTGCTTGTAGCGGTCGCGCAGGAACCGGTCGCCCGGCTTCTGGAACGAGTCCATGTAGTTGTACAGGCCGCTGGTGTGCTGCATCAGGTTCCGGACGGTGATCTTCTCGCCGTACGGCAGCAGCCCCGGCAGGTAGCTCTCCACCGTGCGGTCCAGGTCGAGGCGGCCCTCGGCGACCAGCTGCAGCACCACCACGGACACGAACGGCTTGGTGATGCACGAGATACGGAAACGGCCGTCCGCGGGAACCGGCCGGTCCGAGCCCAGCTCCGCGATCCCCGAGGTGACGACGAAGGAGTTGTCCCCCCGGGTGACCCGGAACTGCACGCCGGCCGCACCGGCCTGGACCAGCCGGTCCGCCGCGCCCTGCACGGCCTCCTGAAGAGCCGAGACCCCCGGCCGGTCGATCGTCGTCTGCGTCATGCGTCAAACCCCCATCGGGTGGCGAATCGGTCCGTACGCGGGGCCCGGGGGAGTGTCCGCGAAGCGGCGCCGGCCGCCAGATGGGGCGGCACGTCGCGACACGGCCCGGATCCCTGCGCAGGCAAGGACGTACGCGGCCCAACGTGGCCGGTCCCGATGGAGGCCCGCCCGCACGCCGCTGGAGCGTTGCTCGCACCCGGCCACCGCCCCGCCCTGCGACGCCGGCCGCCCCGCCCCGCGACGCCGGCCGCCCCGCCCCCGGCCGGCCGCCCGCTCCGCCGCCCGTCCGCGCACCGCCGAGGGACCGTCGAGCGGACTTCCACGGTTTCTCGAGCGCCGCCGCACAGCGTGGCACCCGACACCCGACCGGTGCCTGCCAGCGCTGGTGCCCCTCCCGGCAGGCCGGGCCGGTCGCGGCATCCGCCACCCGGAGGAGGACCACGCCGTGCCGCGATTCACGCACCCGGAACTGCCCCTGGACGGACTGCTGCGCCAGGCCGCCGTCCGGGACCCCGACGGCACCGCCCTGACCTGCGGGCAGCACACCCTCACCTACGCCGAACTCGACGCCCGCGCCGACCGCGTCGCCCACTACCTCCTGCGCGCCACCGGCCGGCCGGGCACCACCGTCGGCGTGGCGAACACCCTCGACGCCGCGTTCGCCGCCACCTACTACGGCACCAGCCGCAGCGGCAGCACCATCGCCCTGGTCAACCCGCTCATCGGCGAGGCGGCACTGCGGCACGTGTTCACCGCCGCCGCGATCGAGATCGCGTTCGTGCCCTGCGCCACCGCCGAACTGCTCACCAAGATGCGCGAGCAACTGCCCCGCCTGCACACCATCGTCGTCACCGACGCCGACGACGGCGTGGTCCCCGCCGACGCCACCCCGCTCCACGTCGCCCTGCACGGCGCGGACGACGGGCCGGCCGCACCCGCCCACGGACCGGCCGACCTGTCGGCGACCGTGTGCGTGCAGTTCACCACCGGCACCACCGGCCGTCCCAAGGGCGTGCGCCTGACCCACCGCAACCTGGTCGCCAACGCCCACCAGATCGCCCTCGCCCACGGCCTCGGCCCGGACTCCGTCACCCTCAACCACCTGCCGCTGTTCCACGTGATGCACCTCAACTCGGCCGTGTGCGCCGGAGCCGCGCAGGTGCTGTGCCCCGACGGCGACCCCCTCGCCTCCCTCGCGCTGGCCGCCCGCACGGGCGCCACCCACTACTACGGGCTCCCCGCCCGCCTGCACCGCCTCGCCGCCGACCCGCGACCGGCCGCGTCCCCCGACGCCGTCCCCGCCCTGCCCCGGCTCACCGCCGTCCTGTCCGGCGGCACCGCGCTCGCGCCCGCCGCCGCCCGCCGGCTGAGCCAACTGCTCGGCGTCCCCGTCGTCCAGGGCTACGGGATGGCCGAACTCTCCCCGCTGTCCCACAACCAGCGCCTCGACGACACCCGTCCCGGCGCCGTCGGACACCCCCTGCCCGGCACCGAGTCCCGCATCGTCGGCCTCGACTCGCGCGAGGTGGCGGACGTGTGGGCCACCGGCGAAGTGCAGGTCCGCGGACCGCAGGTGATGGCCGGCTACCTCGACGACGACGAACCCTCACCGATCGACGCCGACGGCTGGTTCTCCACCGGCGACATCGGCTACCAGGACGCCGACGGCGTCCTCCACCTCGTCGACCGGCTCGGCGACGTCTTCAAGTACGACAACGAACTCGTCTCACCGTCCGCCGTCGAACGGATCATCGCCGACGACCCCCGCGTCGCCGAATGCGTCGTCGTCGGCTGGCCCGACGCCGTGCACGGCGCCGTCGTATGGGCCGGCATCGTCCTGCGCGAGACCCCCGGGCCCCCGCAGCACGCGGCCCACGCCGTCCTCGACGTCCTCGACGCGATCACCGAGAAGGCCAACTCCCGGCTCGCCCACTTCGAACGCATCCGCCGCGTCGAAGCCCTCGACACCGTCCCGCGCACCCCCACCGGCAAACCCCGCCGCCAGGAACTGCGCCGCCGGCTGCGCGACCGCGCCGCCGCAGAAGCCGCCGCCTGACACCCCGCCCACGCCGGCGACCCCTTCCGCAAGGAGACGACCCATGGTGACCTTCGTCAACAAGCTGACCGTGCACGGCGACCACGACGCCTTCCTCGCCGTCCGCGCCCGCCTCACCGCCTACATGTCCGCCCAGCCCGGCTACGTCAGCCACCAGAACCTGCGCGCCCTCGGCGCCGGGAACGTCCACCTCGAGATCGCCGTCTGGGACAGCGCGGAGGCACACCGCGCCGCCGTCGGCAGCGACGGCTTCCGCGCCATCGTGGCCGACCTCAAGCCACTGGTGACCGCCGAACCCGCCATGTACGAGACCGAGGACGCCGCCGCCCCGCTGGAGGCGGCCGGTGTCCGATGACCGCCGGCCCGACGTCCTGGTCGCCGGCGCCGGCCCGGTCGGCCTGACCGCCGCCCACGAACTGGCCCGCCGCGGCCTGCGCGTCCGCCTCGTCGACGCCGCCACCGGCCCCGCCCGCACCAGCCGCGCCGTCGCCGTCCACCCGCGCACCCTGGAAACCCTCGACCAGATGGGCACCGCCGCACCCGTCATCGAAGCCGGCCGCAAGAACCGGGCGTTCACCATGTTCGCCTCCGGCCGCCGGCTGGTGCGCCTGGAGGCCGACTACCGCAGCATGCCCACCCGCCACCCCTACACCGTGATCATCGAGCAGACCCGCACCGAGGCCGTCCTGCGCGACGCCGTCGCCCGGCTCGGCGTCGAGATCGAATGGGGCGTACGGCTCACCGGCCTCGAGCAGGACACCACCACCGTACGAGCCACCCTGCGGCACGCCGACGGCACCGAGGAGATCTGCGAGACACCCTGGCTGGTGGGCTGCGACGGCGGCCACAGCACCGTACGCAAACAGCTCGGCCTGCCCCTGATCGGCGAGAGCCGCGACACCTGGCTGCTGGCCGACGCACCCGTACGCACCGACCTCGAACCCGACAGCATCTACTGGGTCCACACCGGCAAACAGGCCATGATGATGGTGCCCTACGCCCGCCCGGGCCACTGGCGGCTGCTGGACACCGCCCCCCGGACCCCCGACGCGGCCGGCGCCGCCGAACGCATCGCCGACCGCCTCACCACCGGCCTCGGCCACCAGGTCCACGTTGGCGACCCCGAATGGGTCTCCGTCTTCACCTTCCAGCAGCGCATGGTGCCCCGCATGCACCAAGGCCGCGTCTTCGTCGCCGGCGACGCCGCCCACGTCCACAGCCCGGCCTCCGGACAGGGCATGAACACCGGCATCCAGGAGGCCTACAACCTCGCCTGGAAACTCGCCATGGTCCACCAGGGCCACGCCGGCCCCGCGCTCCTGGACACCTACAGCACCGAACGCGTCCCCATCGGCAAGCAGCTCCTCGGCTCCACCCGCACCGCCACCTTCCTCGTCCAGCTCAAGAACGCCCTCGCCTCCCTCGCCCTGCCCGCCGTCTTCACCGTCGTACGCGCCGTGCCCCCGCTGCGCCGCGCCATCCAGCGCAAGGTCCTCGGCGGCATGTCCGGACTGCGCATCGACTACGCCACCAGCCCGCTGACCACCGGCGCAGGACCCGAACCCGTCCCCGTCGCCGCGCCCGTCGCCGCGCCCGTGTTCGTACCCAGGCACCGCCATGTGCCCGCCCCCGGCGAACGCGCCGCCACCGCCACCGCCCGCGAACCCGCCTCGCCCGGCCCGCGCGCCTTCGCCGACGAACTGCGCGACGTGCGCTGGACCCTGCTCGTCGCCCCCGGCGCCCACACCGCCGCCGGCACCCCCGTCCGCACCGCCACCGACGCCGCCGCCCGCCACGGCGCCTGG
The DNA here is from genome assembly GCF_001278075.1 of Streptomyces pristinaespiralis. Lineage (GTDB taxonomy): Bacteria > Actinomycetota > Actinomycetes > Streptomycetales > Streptomycetaceae > Streptomyces > Streptomyces pristinaespiralis. The sequence goes on from NZ_CP011340.1 coordinate 8,277,357, forward strand.
CTGTCCGTGCGCACCGTCGGCGACACCACCACCCCCGGCCCACGCCCCCTGCCCGACCCCGACGGCGCCCTGCGCCGCGCCCTGGGCCTCGCCTCCGGCGCCTGGGCGCTCATCCGCCCCGACGGCTACCTCGCCGCCCACGGCGGCCTGCTCACCCCCCGCGCCCTCGACGAGGCCCTGCGACCGCTGTCCCTGACAGCACCGCACCAGCCCCACAGCACACCTGAGTCCCTTCTCGAGCGGGCCTCGTCCGGCCGTCGAGCGGACCGGGACACCGTCGACAGCACCGTCGGCGCACCGCACAAGGAGGCACAACGATGACCGCACCGTCGCCGGCGACGCCGCCGGTCGCCCTGGTCACCGGCGCCACCAGCGGCATCGGCCTCGCCGTCGCCCGCGACCTCGGCCGCCGCGGCCACCGCGTCTTCATCTGCGCCCGCACCGCCCTGGAGGTCAAACAGACCGTCGAGGACCTCCGCGACGAAGGCCTGGAGGCCGAGGGCGCCGCCGCCGACGTCCGCTGCCGCGACTCGGTGGCCGCCCTCGTGCGCACCGTCCTGGACACCTACGGACCCGTCACCGTCCTCGTCAACAACGTCGGACGCAGCGGCGGCGGACCCACCGCCGACATCGCCGACGAACTCTGGTACGACGTCATCGACACCAACCTCAACAGCGTCTTCCTGCTGACCCGCGAAGTCCTCAAGAACGGCGGCCTCGCCGACGCCACCTGGGGACGCATCATCAACATCGCCTCCACCGCGGGAAAACAGGGCGTCCTGCTCGGCGCCCCCTACTCCGCCTCCAAGCACGGCGTCGTCGGCTTCACCAAAGCCCTCGGCAAGGAACTCGCCCCCGCCGGCATCACCGTCAACGCGGTCTGCCCCGGCTACGTCGAGACCCCGCTGGCCGAACGCGTCCGCCAGGGCTACGCCGCCGCGTGGGACACCACGGAGGAATACGTACAGGAGCAGTTCGAGGCCAAGATCCCCCTCGGCCGCTACACCACCCCCGAAGAAGTGGCCGCCCTGGTCGGCTACCTCACCACCGAACACGCCGCCTCCATCACCGCCCAGGCACTCAACGTCTGCGGCGGCCTGGGCAACGTCTGAAGAAGGAAGAGAAAAGATGTCCGCTGAGCGAGTGCACGCAACGACGCACGAGGTGAACGTGGCCGCGCCCGCCGGCGTGGTCTACGGCCTGATCTCCGACGCCGTCCAGTGGCCGCTGTTCTTCCCGCCCAACGTCCACGTGGAACGCCTGGAGTTCGACGGCGCCAGCGAACGCCTGCGCATGTGGGCCACCGCCAACGGACAGGTCAAGTCCTGGACCTCCCGCCGCGTCCTCGACCCCGCCCGGCGCCGCATCGAGTTCCGCCAGGAACTGCCCGCCTCCCCGGTGCAGTCCATGGGCGGCACCTGGATCGTCGAACCGCTCGACGCGAACCGGTCCAAGCTGACCCTGCTGCACGACTTCACCGTCGCCGGCGACGCCGCCGACGACGTCGCCTGGGTCGAACGCGCCACCGACACCAACAGCCGCGCCGAACTGGACAACCTCAGCCGGCTCGCCGAACGCTGGTCCCAGCTCGACGACCTCGTCCTGTCCTTCGAGGACTCCGTCCGCGTCAACGGCCCCGCCGAACTCGTCTACGACTTCCTCTACCGGGTGGCGGACTGGCCCCAGCTCGTCCCGCACGTCTCCCGCCTGGAGCTGACGGAGGACCAGCCCGGCGTCCAGGTCATGGCCATGGACACCGTCACCGCCGACGGCTCCACCCACACCACCGAGTCCGTCCGCGTCTGCTTCCCCCACGCCGGACGCATCGTCTACAAGCAGACCGCCACCCCGCTGCTGATGGCCGCCCACACCGGCGAATGGTCCGTCGTCCCCGACGAGACCGGCGTCACCGTCACCTCCCAGCACAGCGTCGTCCTGCGCCCGGAGAACATCGAGTCCGTCCTCGGCCCGGACGCCGACGTGCAGACCGCCCGCCGCTACGTCCGCGAGGCCCTGGGCCGCAACAGCGGCGCCACCCTCGCCCTCGCCAAGAAGCACGCGGAGAGCGCGGTCCGCGTCCTGTGACCGCACCCGTGACCGCGCCCGCCCCGGCAGCGGCGGGCCACCGACCGAGCACCCCCGGGCCCGCCACGGGCCCGGGGGCGCACGGCGGCGCCCCGCCCGGCGCCGCCGAGCGGGCCGCCTGGCTGGAGAACCTCCTCGGCGACCCCGACGACCCGCGCAACCCGCACGGCTACACACCCCTCCTGGACGCCGACGACCGCCGCGAGATCCCCGCCGCCACCGAAGCGCTGCTCACCGACGCCGGACTCACCGCCGAACTCGTCCCCCACGAACTCGGCGGCCGCCTCATCCGCCCCGACCTCCTCGCCCAGGTCCTGCGCCCTCTCTTCCGCCGCGACGTCGCCCTCGGCTTCGGCCACGGCATCACCTCGCTGTTCGGCGCCTCCGCCGTCTGGGCGGCCGGCGACACCGCACAGCGGGAAGCGACCGCCCGCGTGCTCCTGGCCGGCGGCCGCACCCCGATCCTCCACCACGAACTCGCCCACGCCAACGCGATCCTGCGCGACGAGTTCACCGCACGACCCACCCCCGACGGCGGCTTCGTCCTGTCCGGACGCAAGGACGTCGTCATCAACGCCGACCGGGCGGACGCCTACGTCATGTACGCCCGTACGGCGTCCTCGACCGGCCCACGAAGCCACTCCGTGCTGCTGCTCGACCCCGAGCGGCTGCCGCCCGGCGGCCTGCGCCGGCTGCCGCGCGCCCTCACCCCGGGCATGCGCGGCAGCCGCTTCGCGGGCCTCGAGTTCACCGACTGCCCCGCCGGGGCCGACACCCTCGTCGGCGACCTCGGCGACGGCGTCCCGCTCGCCCTGCGCACCTACCAGGTCAACCGCTGCCTCATCCCCGCCACCGTCGTCGCCGGCGTCGACAGCGTCCTGCGCTTCGCCGTCCGCGCCGCCGTCACCGGACGGCCCGCCGGCGTCCCGCCCCGCCGCTGGCACACCGTGCTGGCCGGCGTCTTCGCCGACCTGCTCGCCTGCGACAGCATGGCCGTCACCGGACTGCGCGCCCTGAGCCTGCTGCCCGACAGCTCCCACCTGCTCGCCGCCGCCGTCAAGATGACCATGCCCGACCTGCTCCGCGAGGACCTCGAGGAGCTCTCCACCGTCCTCGGCGCGCACGGCTACGACCGCGGCCCGCGCTACGGCGGCTTCCAGAAACTCGTCCGCGACCTGCCCGTCGCCGGACTCGGCCACGCCGGCACCGCCGCCTGCCAGGCCGTCATCGTGCCCCAACTGCCCACCCTCGCCCGCCGCTCCTGGTTCCGCACCGACGAACCGGCCGGCCGGCTGTTCCTGCCCCGGGCGCCGCTGCCCGCCTTCGACTACCGCGCCCTCACCCTCACCGGCAGCGACGACGTCCTGACCGCGTCCCTGATCGGCACCGCCGAACGCCTCGCCCCCCTGCGCACCACCTCGGACGCCTGGGCCGCCCTCGCCGACCTCGCCGACGCGTTCGTCCAGGAGATGCGCGCCCTGCGCGAACAGTGCGCCGCCCTCCCCGACATCACCCACGCCGCACTCGTCGACCCCCGCGTCTGCGCCCTGGCCGACCGCTACGCCCTGGTCCTCGCGGCCGCCGCCTGCCTGGGCGTGTGGCAGGGCCAGGACGGCACCGGCACCTTCCTGTCCGACCCGGCATGGGCCGTCCTCGCCCTCACCCGCATCGGCCGCAGACTCGGCGTCCCGGTCCCCGAACTCCCCGGGAACACCACCAAGGCGGTCCTCGAAGAGGTGCTCGCGCGCTACCGGGACCACCGCAGCTTCGACCTGTACGACACACGGCTCGCCGGCTGACAGACCGGCCAGGGCGGGGCCGGCACGACCGGCCGCCTTCGGGAGGGGTAAGCGATGAACGAGCAGAGGATCAGCACACCGATCCACGTGCCCCGGCCCGCCGGGCCGTGGCAGGGCGTGCACGAGAACCTGACCCGGACGGGAAACGCGGTCGTGCACACCACCTGGGGCGAATGGCTGCCCGCCGCGCTCACCGCACCCCGCCTGCGCCGGCTGCTGGGCCGCGACTGGACCCGCTACCGCCGCATCCCCGATGCGACGGTGCGCTTCCGCTTCGTCGCCGCCCGGCTGCTGATGAAACACACCGCGGCCGCGGCCCTGCGCGTCGACCCCGAGACCCTCGACCTCGCCTACCGCCTCGGCGGCCGCCCCTACCTGCGCGGCTTCGACCAGATCGACCTGAGCCTGACCCACACCGGCGACCTCATGGCCGTCGGCCTCAGCCGCCACGGCCGCATCGGCGTCGACGCAGAACCGGCCGACCGCCGCATGCGGTTCGACCTCCTCCAGGCCCAGATGTGCACCCCCACGGAGGCCGCCGAACTCGCCCCGCTGCCCGAGCGCGAACAGACCGCCCAGACCCTGCGCCTGTGGACCCTCAAAGAGGCCTACACCAAGGCCCTCGGCCAGGGCATGCGCCTGGGCTTCACCGAGTTCGGCTTCGGCCTGCGCAGCGGCCGCCTGCTGGCCCCCGACGGCTCACCCGCCACCCGCGGCGAATGGGCCTTCGCCACGCACCCCGCGCTCGGCGGCCGCTACCTGCTGTCCGTCGCCTGCCACGACGCCGGCCTCGACCCGGCCGACGACACCTCGGCCCGCACCATGCTCGACCCGGGCTTCCTGGCGGCGATGGCGCACCACCAGCACTGACCGGGCCGGGCCGCGCCGGGTCGGCACCGGAAGCGCCGGGGCTCCGGCGCGAGCGACCGGACCGGGCCGGGGCGGAACCCCGGCATCAGCGTGAGGACACGGCCGCCCGGCGGACACCACCGCAGCCGCCCGCCCCCGGCTACTCCTGCCCGGACACGTCCTGGATGACGTCCTGGAGGACCACGCCGCCCGGCAGCGGCGCGGACAGGCCGTTCAGGGCCGTGACGATCTTCTTCTCCTCGTACACGAAGTGGGACTCCAACAGGGCCGCCAGACCGTCCAGTTCCTTGCGCACCTCCTGCGCGGGCAGCGCGCCCTCGCCCGTGCCGAGGCCGCCCAGCAGCTCCTCGATGCGGCGCAGGATGTCCGCCACCGTGTGGTGGTCGTTCTCCAACTCCTCCAGCACCGGCCGCAGTTCCGGGAACTGCTGCGCCAGCGCGGGGAAGGCGGCGTCGTCCTCCTCGGTGTGGTGGCGGCGCACCGCGGAGCAGAACGTCAGGCAGTGGGCCCGCAGCTCCCGCGGCCGTTCGCCGCCCTCCAGGAAGGCGTCGACGTCGTCGGCGAGCCGCGCCAGTTCCTCGCGCAGCCACAGATGGACCGCGATCAGCTGGTTGCCGAATGCCGCGAGCCGGTCGCCGTGACCGGTGAATGTCTCCATGATCGTCCCATGCCCTCGTCGTGGAGCGCGATACCACCACCGCCCGCCCGGCCCGGTCAACCCGCCCCCGCCTTCAGGCCCGGCGCCTCGAGCGGGCCTCGAGCGGTTCTGCCCGGCCCCGTGGTCGGCACCCCGCGCGAGGCCCCTGACTCCTGAACAGCTCAGCGCCCTCTCGAAGCCGGCTGGAGAAGCCCGGGCCGCCCCACCGGCGGCGGATAGCGTGATCGTGCTTGACGACCACAAGTGCGGCACAGGGGGCGGGTCATGACGGAAGCAGGAACCGGCCTCGGCCGGACGGCGCCCGCGCACGGCGGCAAGGCCTCCGTCCTGCGCATGCTGCCCGGCGGGGCGACCGCCGCACCGGGAGTGCGGCTGTTCCTCGTCGGCGGTGACGCGCTCGCCCGGGCCGGGATCCGCTCCCTGCTCGACGGGCAGGGCGGCATCAGTGTCATAGGGGAGGACGAGCCCGGCCCGCGGGCCCTGGCAGCGTTGCGGGCCCAGGCGCCCGACGTGCTCGTCGTCCACGGGCTGCGCGAGGCGCACGAGGCCGACGCGCTGCTGCGCGAGGTCGACCCCGGCATACGGGTGCTCACCGTCGGCGGGGCCGAGCCCAAGGGCCGGACCACGGCCGTCCTGCACGGCCATCTGCCCCACTCCACCACCTCCCAGCAGCTGGCCGCCGCCGTCTCACTGGCCGCCGCCGGCTACTCGCTGACCCGAGGCCCGCTGCCCCCCACCACCACCGAACCCGCCCCGGCCGCCACGCCGGAGAAGGCCGCACCCCGGCCCCGGGCCGCCGCCACCGTCTCCGACGTGCCGCCCGAGCAGCTCACCGGCCGCGAGTGCCAGATCCTCGACCTGGTGGCCCGCGGACTGTCCAACACCGAGATCGCCCAGTCGCTGACGCTGTCCGAACACACCGTCAAGACCCATGTGCAGAACCTGCTGAACAAGCTGCGGCTGCGCAACCGCGTGCACGTGGCCATCTACGCCTTCGAGACCGGCCTGCGCTGACGCCCGCACCGGCACATCAGGAGCGGGTCAGCGCCCCGTCAACCCCTCCCGCGAGGCTGAGCGGGATTCTCGCCGCCCAGCCGCGGACGGCCCGGACCTTGGGGGAAGAGTGCTCGTTCCCGACGACGCGCGTCTGCCGCTGACGGCGGCCCAGCTCGGCATCTGGTTCGCGCAGGCGCGGGACCCGCACAGTCCCGTCTTCAACACCGGCGAATACGTCGAACTCACCGGCGGCCTCGACGCCGACCGCTTCGAGGCGGCGCTGCGCGCCACCGTCGCCCGCACCGACGCCCTGCGGCTGCGTTTCCACACCGACGCCGAGGGGACCGTCACCCAGTCCGTCGCCGACGACGTCCCCTTCACCCTGCACCGCGTCGACGTCAGCGCCGAGGACGACCCCGCGGCCGCCGCGGACGCCTGGATGCGCGACGTCATCGCCCGGCCCCTCGACGTGACCTGCGGCCGGCCCCTGTTCACCCAGGCGCTGTTCACCCTCGGCCCCGGCCGCCACCGCTGGTTCCAGCACGTGCACCACCTGCTCCTCGACGGGTACGGCTTCCGCCTCGTCGCCGAACGCGTGGCCGCCGCCTACCGCGCCGGAGCCGAAGCAGGCGACGCCGAAGCCGGTGACACCGAGCCCGGCATACGGGACCTGCTCGCCGCCGAGGCCGACTGGCGCGCCTCCGACGCCTACGCCCAGGACCGCGCCCACTGGCTCGCCACCCCCCGCCACACGCCCGTCACCCTCGCCGGCACCACCGCCCCGGCAGCGCCGGGCGCGCTGCGCCGCACCGCGTCCGCCGGACCCGAGGTGCTCGCCGGACTCGACGCCGTGGCCCGCGCCGCGGAGACCGGCCGGCAGGTCGCCTTCCCGGCCGCCGTCGCCGCCTACGTCCAGTGGCTGACGGGGGAGCGGACCGTCACCCTCGGCATGCCGGTCACCGCCCGCCGCACCTCCGCCGCCCGCCGCGCGCCCGGCACCGTCGCCAACGTGCCCGCACTGCACGTCGAACCGCGCCCCGCCGCCCCGCTCGCCGAACTGGTCGCCTCCGTGCGCGACGCCCTCGAGCCGCTGCTGCGCCACCAGCGCTACCCCTACGAGGAGGCGCGCCGCGAGCTCGGCGCGGTCGGCGAACGGGCCTACGGCCCCGTCGTCAACGTCATGCCCTACGGGCGCGCCCTGGACTTCGGCGGCCCGGCGGCGTCCGTGCACCCGGTGTCCACCGGCCCCGTGGAGGACCTGAAGTTCTCCGTGTACGAGGAGCCCGACGGCTCCGGCGCGCGGATCGACCTCGAGGCCAACGCGGCCGTGTACGGCGAGAGCGAGACCGACGCCCATCTGGCGCGCTTCGTCCGTTTCCTGGGCGCCTTCGCCGAGGCGGGCCCGGACACGCCGCTCGGCCGGATCCACGCGGCGGCCCCCGCCGCCCCCGCCGCCGCGGCGCCCACCACCGGCGGCCCCGCGCTGCACACCCTGTTCGCCGCCCGCGCCGCGGCCACCCCCCACGCGGTGGCCGTCAGCCACGACGGAGACCACCTCACCTACGCGCAGCTCGACGCCCGCGCCAACCGCCTCGCCCACCGGCTCGTCGAGCAGGGCGCAGGCCCCGAACGGCTCGTCGCCCTCACCCTGCCGCGCTCCCTCGACCTGGTCGTCGCCCTGCTCGCGGTCCTCAAATCCGGCGCCGCCTACCTGCCGCTCGACCCCGACTACCCGGCCGACCGGCTGGCCTGGATGCTCGAGGACGCGGCCCCCGTCCTCGTCCTCGACCCGCAGGCGATGACCGAGGACCTCGCCGGCTACCCGGACACCGCCCCGCGTACCGCCGTGGACGGCGCCCACCCCGCCTACGTCATCTACACCTCCGGCTCCACCGGCCGCCCCAAGGGCGTCGTGATCCCGCACAGCAACGTGGTGCGCCTGTTCACCTCCACCGACCACTGGTTCGGCTTCGGCCCCGACGACGTGTGGACCCTCTTCCACTCCTACGCCTTCGACTTCTCCGTCTGGGAGATCTGGGGCGCCCTGCTGCACGGCGGCCGGCTCGTCGTCGTCCCGTACCACGTCAGCCGCTCGCCCGGGGACTTCCTCGACCTGCTGGCCCGCGAGAAGGTCACCGTCCTCAACCAGACACCGACCGCCTTCCACCAGCTCGACGCCGCCGACCGGGCCCGTACCGCCGCCCCCGAACTGGCCCTCAGGTACGTCGTGTTCGGCGGCGAGGCTCTCGACGTGGCCCGTCTCGCCGACTGGTACGCCCGCCGCGGCACGGCCGCCCGCCTGGTCAACATGTACGGCATCACCGAGACCACCGTGCACGTCACGCACGCCCCCCTCGGCCCCGGCCACGCCGTCCCCGGCACCCCCTCCCTGCTCGGCGGCCCCATCCCCGACCTCACCCCCCGCGTCCTGGACGCCGCCCTGCGGCCCGTGCCGCCCGGCTTCACCGGCGAGCTGTACGTCGCCGGGGCGGGCCTGGCCCGCGGCTACCTGAACCGGCCCGCGCTGACCGCCCAGCGGTTCCCCGCCGACCCCTACGGGGCGCCCGGCACCCGCATGTATCGCACCGGCGACCTGGTGCGCCACCTCGACGACGGCACGTACGCCTACCTGGGCCGCGGCGACGACCAGGTCAAGATCCGCGGCTTCCGGATCGAACTCGGCGAGATCGAGAACGTCCTCGCCACCCACCCCGGCGTCGCCCAGGCCGCCGCCGTCGTCCGCGAGGACCGGCACGGCGACCTGCGGCTGGCCGCCTACGCCGTCCCCACCCCCGGGACCGAACCCGACGTGGCCGGCTGGCGCGCCCTGCTGGCCGGGCAACTGCCCGCGCACAGCCTGCCCGCCTCCTTCACGCTCCTCGCCGCGCTGCCGCTGACCGCCAACGGCAAACTCGACCGGGCGGCCCTGCCCGCCCCGCAGGCACCCGCCCCCGAGACCGCCGACGAGCCCGCCCCGGCCGCCGACCCCGGCGAGGCGGCCCTGCGCCGCATCTTCGCCGACACCCTCGGCACCCCGCGGGTGGGCGCGGACAGCGACTTCTTCACCCTCGGCGGCCACTCGCTGCTCGCCGGACGCCTCATCGCCGCCGTACGCGACACCCTCGGCGCCGAGATCACCATCCAGGACCTCTTCGAGGCCCCCACCCCCGCCGGCCTCGCCGCCCGGGTGCGCACCGCCGCCACCGGCCGCCCGCCGCTCGTGCCCAGGGACCACGGCGACGGCCCCCGCCCCACCTCCTACGCCCAGCACCGCATGTGGGTGCTGCGCGAGGTCGAGGGCGCCGCACCCACCTACAACATGCCGCTCGCGCTGCGCCTTTCCGGCACCTTGAACCGCACCGCGCTGCGCGCCGCCCTCTACGACGTCGTCGTCCGGCACGAGAGCCTGCGCACCGTCTACCCGCGCGGCGAGCACGGCGTCACCCCCCGGCTGCTGCCGCCCGAGCAGGCCCGCCCCTGGGTCATCGAGTCCCGCGTCGACGACGAACAGCTCCCCGCCGCCCTGACCGCCGCCGCCCGCGAACCGTTCAACCTCGACTGCCAACTCCCCATACGGGCCCACCTGTTCACCCTGCCCGGCGGGGACAGCGTGCTGCTGCTGCTGATGCACCACGTCGCCGGCGACGGCTGGTCGCTGCGCCCCCTGCTCGGCGACCTGTCCACCGCCTACGCCGCCCGGCTCGCCGCCCGCGCCCCCGACTTCCCGCCGCTGCCCGTCAGCTACGCCGACTTCGCCGTGTGGCAGCGCGAACTCCTCGGCGACGAGCACGACCCCGACAGCCTCGCCGCCCGCCAGCTCGCCCACTGGGAGAGCACCCTGGCCGGCCTGCCCGACCAGCTCGAGCTGCCCGCCGACTTCCCCCGCCCGCCCGTCGCCGAACACCGCGGCGGCTCCGTGCCCCTGGCCGTCCCGCCGCAGCTGCACGCCCGGCTCGACACGTTCGCCCGCGCCCACGGCGCCACCTGCCACATGGTGCTCCAGGCCGCCCTCGCCGCCCTGCTCACCCGCCTCGGCGCCGGTACCGACATCCCCATCGGCTGCCCCACCGCCTCCCGCCCCGACAGCGCCCTCGACGACCTGGTGGGATTCTTCGTCAACCCGGTCGTGCTGCGCGCCGACACCTCCGGCGATCCCACCTTCACCGAGCTGCTGGCCCGGGTGCGCGCCACCGCGCTGGCCGCCTACGCCCACCAGGACGTGCCCTTCGACCGGGTCGTCGAACGCCTCCAGCCCGAGCGGTCCGCCGCCCGCCACCCCCTGTTCCAAGTGGTGCTGTCCTACCAGGACTTCGAGGCCCGGGCACACCTGAAGGGCCTGGACGTGCGGCGCGAGGACGTCGACTTCGGCGTCGCCAAGTTCGACCTCACCTTCAACCTCGTCGAACACCGCGGCGACGGCGAGGAGTTCGCCGGCATCGACGGCGACCTCGAGTACGACACCGCCCTGTACGAGCGGGCCACCGCCGAAGCCCTCACCGGCCGGCTGCTGCGGCTCCTCGACGCCGTCGTCACCGACCCGCAGGCGCCGGTCGGCTCCCACGACCTCCTCGAAGAGGCCGAACACGCCCGCCTGGCAGCCTTCAACGACACCGCCCGGCCCGTGCCGCGAGCCGGCCTCGCCGAACTCTTCACCGCCCAGGCCCGCCGCACCCCCGATGCGGTCGCCGTCGTCGGCGACGACGGCACCGAACTCACCTACGCCGAACTCGACGCCCGCTCCGGCGCCCTCGCCCGGCGGCTCGCCGCCGCCGGCGCCGGCCGCGAGTCGGCCGTCGCCGTCCTCCAGCAGCGCTCGGTGCACCTGGTCGTGTCCCTGCTCGCCGTCCTCAAGGCGGGCGGCTTCTACGTGCCGCTCAACACCCGCTACCCGGCCGACCGGATGCGCCTGATCACCGCCGACGTCAAGGCCCGGGTCCTGCTCACCGACCGGGCCACCGACACCGCGCACGAGTGCCGCTCCTGGGCGGGCGACGCCGACGTCCTCGTCGTCGACGAACTGCCCACCGGCGGCGAGCCGCTGCCCGTGGTGCCCGCGCACCCGCACCAGCTCGCCTACGTGATGTACACCTCCGGCTCCACCGGCAACCCCAAGGGCGTCGCCATCACCCACGGCGACGTCGCCGCCCTGGCCGCCGACACCTGCTGGCGCACCGGCAACCAGCAGCGGGTCCTGCTGCACTCCCCGTACTCCTTCGACACCTCCCAGTACGAACTGTGGGTGCCGCTGCTGTCCGGCGGGACGGTCGTCGTCGCACCACCCGGCGACCTGGACACCCGCGCCCTCGAGCGGGCGATCGTCGACGGCGGCGTCACCGGCATGTGGCTCACCTCCGGCCTGTTCAACCTGCTCGCGGAGGAGAGCCCGCACTGCTTCACCGGCGTGCGCGAGGTGTGGACCGGAGGCGACGTCGTCTCCCCGGCCGCTGTCGCCCGGGTGCTGGCCGCCTCCCCCTCGACCATGGTCGCCGACGGCTACGGCCCCACCGAGACCACCACCTTCGCCACCCACCACTTCATGCGCGCCCCGTGGCAGCAGGAGACCACCGTCCCCATCGGCACCCCCCTGGACAACACCACCTGCCACGTCCTGGACGACCGGCTGCGGCCCGTACCGCCCGGCGTCACCGGCGAGCTGTACATCGGCGGCTCGGGCCTCGCCCGCGGCTACCTGAACCGCCCCGAGCTGACCGCCGAACGGTTCGTCGCCGACCCCTACGCCCCCGGCGGGCGCATGTACCGCACCGGCGACCTGGTGCGCCTGCGGCGCGACGGCGTCCTCACCTTCCTCGGCCGCGCCGACCACCAGGTCAAGGTCCGCGGCTTCCGCATCGAACTCGGCGAGATCGAATCCGTCCTCGGCGCCCACCCCGGCATCGCGCAGAGCGCCGTCCTCGTACGCGAGGACCGGCCCGGCGACAAACGCCTCGTCGCCTACGTCGTCCCCGCGCCCGGCGCCACCGCCGACGCCACCGTGCTGCGCCGGCACGTCGCCGCCGCGCTGCCCGACTACATGGTGCCCGCCGCGTTCGTCCCCCTCGACGCACTGCCGCTGACCGGCAACGGCAAACTCGACCGCCGCGCCCTGCCCGTCCCCGACTTCGGCGCCGCCGACAGCGCCGGCCGCGCCCCGCGCACCCCCCGCGAGGAACTCCTCGCCGTGCTGTTCGCCGAGGTCCTCGGCATCGAGAAGGTCTCCATCGACGACAGCTTCTTCGACCGCGGCGGCGACAGCATCATGGTCATCCAGCTCGTCGGCCGCGCCCGGCGCGCCGGACTGCTGCTGAACGCCGCGCAGATCTTCGAGCACAAGACCGTCGCCCAGCTCGCACCCGTCGCCGAGACGCTCGCCGACACCACCCGCGAGGAACCCGCCGCCGTCGCCGCGACCGGCGACGTACCGCTCACCCCGATCATGCACTGGCTGCGCGAACGCGGCGGCCCCGTCGACGCGTTCAGCCAGACGATGGCCGTCACCGTCCCCGCCGGCCTGGACCGGGAACGGCTCGTGGCCGCCCTGCAGACACTGATCGACCACCACGACGCACTGCGCGCGGTGTTCTCCCGCGACGACGCCGACTGGACGATGCGGATCGAGGCGCCCGGCACCGTGGACGCCGCGGACTGGGTGCGCCACGTGGACGCCGCCGGCCTCGACGAGCAGGCCCTCGCCGCCCTGACCACGGCCGAGGCCGCGGCCGCCCGCGAGCGTCTCGCGCCCTTCGCCGGCCGCGGCGGGCAGGCCGTCTGGCTCGACGCAGGACCCCACCGCCCCGGCCGTCTGCTGCTGACCCTGCACCACCTCGTCGTCGACGGCGTCTCCTGGCGCATCCTGCTCCCCGACCTGAAGGCCGCCTGGGAAGCCACCGCCCCCGGCTCCGCCGCCCCCGCCCTGCCGCCCGTCACCACCTCCTTCCGGGCCTGGGCCCACCACCTGGAGCAGCAGGCCGGGCGCCCCGAGCGGGCCGCCGAACTGGCCCTGTGGACCGGGATGCTCGCGGCCGGCAGCCCACCGGTGACCGCACAGCCGCTCGACGGCCGGCTCGACACCGCCGCCACCGCCCGCGGCCTCACCCTCACCCTCGACACGACCACCACGGCCGCGCTGCTGACCACCGCGCCCGCCGCGTTCAACGGCCGCGTCGACGACATCCTGCTCACCGCGTTCGCGCTCGCCGTCACCGACTGGCGACGGCGCCGCGGACTGGGCGACAGCGACGCCGTCCTGACCGACGTCGAAGGACACGGCCGCGAACCGGGCACCAGCGGCGCCGAACTCTCCCGCACCGTCGGCTGGTTCACCAGCCTCTACCCGGTCCGGCTCGCCCTCGGCACCCTCGACGCGGCCGACGCCCTCGCCGGCGGACCCGCCGCGGGAACAGCCGTCAAACGCATCAAGGAAGCCCTGCGGCAGATCCCCGACGGCGGCATCGGCCACGGCCTGCTGCGCCACCTGGACCCCCGCACCGGCCGCAGCCTCGCCGCGCTCGCCCCGTACGGCACCCCGCCGCTCGGCTTCAACTACCTGGGCCGCTTCCCCGCCGAGGGCGCCGACGGCCTGTGGAGCGCCGCCCCCGACGCCGAGGCGATCGGCGACGGCACCGACCCCCGCCTGCCCCTCGCACACGCCGTCGAGGTCAACGCCCTCACCCTCGACGAGCCCGCCGGGCCCCGCCTGAAGGCCACCTGGACCTTCGCCGGCCGCCTCCTCGACGAGCCGGCCGTACGCGACCTGGGCGAGACGTGGTTCCGCGCCCTGAACGCACTCGTCACTCATGCCGAACGCCCGGAGGCGGGCGGCATCACCCCCTCCGACCTGTCCCTGGTCCAGCTCAGCCAGGACCAGATCGACCAGCTCGAAGCCGCGTGGAAGGTGTCCCCATGACCCGGTCCGGACTCGCCGACGTCCTGCCCCTGTCCCCGCTCCAGGAAGGCCTCCTCTTCCAGGTCACCTACGGTGCCGAGACCCACGGCCCGGACGTCTACACCGTCCAGATGGTCTTCGAGCTGCGCGGCCCCCTCGACGAGGACGGCCTGCGGGCCGCCGCCGCGGCCCTGCTGCGCCGCCACCCCAACCTGCGCGCCGGGTTCTGGCAGCAGGGCGTCGAACGGCCCGTCCAGTTCGTGCCGAACGAGGTGCCGCTGCCCTGGCACACCCGCGACTTCACCGCACTGGGCGAGAGCGACCGTGAGCGGGCCGTCGAGGCGTACGTCACCGCCGACCGTGCCGAACGCTTCGACCCGGGCGCCCCGCCGCTGATCCGCTTCGCCCTGCTCGGCCTCGCCGCCGACCACCACAAACTCGTCCTGACCACCCACCACCTGCTCCTCGACGGCTGGTCGATGCCGCTGCTCGTACGGGAGCTGTTCACCCTCTACGGGCAGCGCGGCGACGACGCGGGCATGCCCCCCGTCACCCCCTACCGCGCCTACCTGGCCCACCTCGCCGGCCGTGACGACGACGCCGCCCGCGCCGCGTGGCGGACCGCCCTCGCGGACCTGGAGGAGCCGAGCCTCGTCGCGGGCGCCGGAGCAGGCCGCGGCGCCGCCGACGGCTCCGCCCTGCCCGGCCAGATCTGGCACGAGATCGACGCCGCGACCACCGCCGGGCTCACCGCGCTGGCCCGCTCGTGCAACATCACCCTCAACACCCTGGTGCAAAGCGCCTGGGCACTGCTGCTCGGCCGCCAACTGGGCCGCGACGACGTCGTGTTCGGCGCGACCGTCGCCCACCGCCCGCCGGAGATACCCGGCATCGAGTCGACCATCGGCATGTTCATCAACACCCTGCCGGTCCGCGTCCGCGTCCGGCCCGCCGAGACACTCGGCGACCTGCTCGGCCGGGTGCAGCGGGAACAGGCCGCCCTCATCGAGCACCGGCACCTGTCCCTCACCGACATCCGCTCCACGACCGGCACCGGTGAACTCTTCGACACCGTCGTCGTGTTCGAGAACTACCCCCTCGACCCGGCCGTCCTGCGCGCCGAGGCCCGCGGACTGCGCCTCGCGGGCTTCGAGGTTTCCGACGCCACCCACTACCCGCTGAGCCTGCTCGCCATCCCCGGCGAGAGTCTCCGCTTCCGCCTCGACCACCGGGGCGACGTCCTGGACGAGGCGGGCGCCCGGCTGCTGCTCGAGCGCCTCGACACGCTCCTCACCGACATCGCGGAGCACGGCGCCGACCTGCCCGTCGGCCGCCTCGACCTGCTGTCCGCCGCCGAACGCCACCAGGTCCTCGAGGAGTTCAACGACACCGGCCTGCCCGCCGAGGACGCCACACTCGCCGCCCTCTTCGAGGCACAGGCCGCCCGCACCCCCGACACCACCGCCCTCCTCGTGGGCGGCCGGTCACTGACCTACGCCGAACTCAACGCACGCGCCAACCGGCTCGCCCGCCACCTGGTCACCCTCGGCGCAGGACCCGAACAGATCGTCGCCGTCAAGCTGGAACGCTCCCTCGACCTGTACGTGGCGCTGCTCGCCGTCCTCAAGACCGGCGCCGCCTACCTGCCCGTCGACACCGCCTACCCGGCCGAACGCATCGCGTTCATGATGGACGACGCCCGCCCCGCCGTGGTCCTCACCGGCGAGGACACGGGCCAGGACCTGAGCGGCTACGACGACACCGACCTCACCGACGCCGACCGCACCGCGCCCCTGCTGCCCGCGCACCCCGCGTACGTCATCTACACCTCCGGCTCCACCGGCACCCCCAAGGCCGTCGTCATGCCCGGCGCCGCCCTGGTCAACCTGCTGGCCTGGCACCGCCGCGAGATACCCGGCGAGGCGGGCGCCCCCGTCGCCCAGTTCACCACCATCGGCTTCGACGTCGCCGCCCAGGAGATCCTCGCCACCTGGCTGCACGGCAAGACCCTCGCCGTACCGTCGCAAGAGGTGCGCCGCAGCGCCGAACAGCTGGCCGCCTGGCTGGACGAACAGCACGTCAGCGAGCTGTACGCACCGAACCTCGTCATCGAGGCCCTCGCGGAGGCCGCCGCGGAGGCCGGCCGCACCCTGCCCGCCCTGCGCCACATCGCCCAGGCCGGCGAGGCCCTCACCCTCACCCGCACCGTGCGCGAGTTCGCCGCCGCCGTGCCCGGCAGGCAACTGCACAACCACTACGGGCCCGCAGAGACCCATGTGATGACCGGCACCGCCCTGCCCGAGGACCCGGCCGCCTGGAGCGAGCACGCCCCCCTCGGCCGGCCCGTCTCCGGCGCCCGCGTGTACGTCCTGGACAGCGCACTGCGCCCGGTCGCGCCGGGCGTCACCGGCGAGCTGTACCTGGCCGGCGCCGGCGTCTCCCGCGGCTACCTGAACCGCCCCGTGCTGACCGCCGAGCGTTTCGTCGCCGACCCCTACGCCCCGAGCCCCGGCGCCCGCATGTACCGCACCGGCGACCTCGGCCGCTGGAACACCCGCGGCGAACTGGAGTTCGCCGGACGCGCCGACCACCAGGTCAAGATCCGTGGCTTCCGCATCGAACCCGGCGAGATCGAGGCCGCCCTCACCGACCTGCCCGCCGTCGCCCGCGCCGCCGTCGTCGTCCGCGAGGACCGGCCCGGCGACAAACGCCTCGTCGCCTACGCCGTCCCCGCCGGCGAGGGCCTCGACGCGGCCGCCGTGCGCAGCCGGCTGGCCCGCACCCTGCCCGACTTCATGGTGCCCGCCGCGATCGTCGCCCTGGACGCCCTGCCGCTGACCCCCAACGGCAAGCTCGACCGGGCCGCCCTGCCCGCACCGCAGAGCACCACCGCCGTGCAGCGCACCCCGCGTTCACCGCGCGAGGAGATCCTCACCACCCTGTTCGCCGCCGTGCTGAAGCTGCCCCGCGTCGGCATCGACGACAACTTCTTCGACCTCGGCGGCCACTCGCTGCTCGCCACCCGCCTCATCTCCCGCATCCGCACCGTCCTCGGCGCCGAGATCACCCTGCGCGACCTGTTCGAGGCGCCCACCGTCGCCGGACTGGGGGAGCGGCTCGACCAGGCGTCCGGCGCCCGGCCCGCCCTCACCCCCGCCGAGCGCCCCGAGCGGCTCCCGCTGTCGCACGCCCAGCGCCGCCTGTGGTTCCTCGGCCGCCTCGACGGCCCCAACAGCACCTACAACATCCCCCTCGCGCTGCGCCTGTCCGGCACCCTCGACACCGCCGCACTGCGCGCCGCGCTCGCCGACCTCGTGGCCCGCCACGAAACCCTGCGCACCCGCTACCCCAGCCACGACGGCGAGCCCTACCAGCACATCGTCGCCCCCGCGGACGCCACACCCGCCCTCACGGTCGTCCACACCGAGGAGCACCGGCTCGCCGAACAGCTCGCGGAGGCCACCGCACGGCCCTACGACCTCACCACCGAACTGCCGCTGCGTGCCACCTTGTTCCGCCTCGGCGAGGACGAGCACGTCCTGCTCCTGCTGCTGCACCACATCGCCGGCGACGGCTGGTCGCTCGCCCCGCTCACCCGCGACCTCGCCGCCGCCTACGCCGCCCGCCGCGACGGCCACGCCCCCGGCTTCGCACCGCTGCCCGTCCAGTACGCCGACTACACCCTGTGGCAGCGCGGCCTCCTCGGCGACGCCGACGACCCCACCAGCCTCCAGGCCGCCCAGCTCGCCCACTGGCGCCAGGCACTCGAGGGCCGGCCCGCGCACCTGGAACTGCCCTGCGACCACCCCCGGCCCGCCGTCGCCACCCACCGCGGCGCCACCGTGCCCTTCCACATCGACGCCGGCCTCCACGAGAAGCTGACCGCGCTCGCCAAGGCCTGCGACAGCAGCCTGTTCATGGTGCTCCAGGCCGCGTTCGCCGCCCTGCTCACCCGGCACGGCGCCGGCACCGACATCCCCGTCGGCAGCCCCGTCGCCGGCCGCACCGACGACGCCCTCGACGACCTGGTGGGCTTCTTCGTCAACACCCTCGTCCTGCGCACCGACACCTCCGGCGACCCCACCTTCCGCGAACTCGTCGCACGCGTGCGGCAGTTCGACCTCGCCGCCTACACGCACCAGGACATGCCGTTCGAAAAGCTCGTCGAAGAGGTCAACCCCGAGCGCTCCCTGGCCCGCAACCCGCTCTTCCAGGTCGTCCTGGCGCTGCAGTCGATGCCCGCCGCCGACCTGGCCCTGCCGGGCCTGGACGTGGCCGCGGAACCGGTCCGCGTCGGCTTCGCCAAGTTCGACCTCGGCCTCGCCGTCATCGAGGAGCACACCGCCGACGGCACCCGCGCCGGCATCCGCGGCGACTGGGAGTACAGCACCGAACTCTTCGAACGCGGCACGGTCGAAGCCCTCGGCAGCCGCCTGGTGCGCCTGCTGGACGCCGTCGCCGACGACCCGGAGCGCACCATCGGCTCCGTCGACCTGCTGGACGCCACCGAGCGCCACCGTCTCCTCGTCGGCCTCAACACCACCGACGGCCCGCTGCCCGAGGAGCGCACCCTCACCGCCCTGTTCGAACAGCAGGCCGCCGCCACCCCCGACGCCACCGCCCTGGTCATGGGGGACCGCTCCCTGACCTACGCCGAACTCGACGCCCGCGCCAACCGGCTCGCCCGCCACCTCGTGGCCCTCGGCGCCGGCCCGGAGCAGATCGTCGCCCTCCAACTGCCCCGCTCCCTCGACCTGGTCACCGCCGTGCTCGCGGTGTGGAAGTCCGGCGCCGCCTACCTGCCCGTCGACCCGGACTACCCGCCCGAGCGCATCGCCCACATGCGCGCCGACGCCCGCCCCGCCCTCGTCGTCGACGCGATCCCCGACGACACCACGCTGGCGGCATACGCCGACAGCCGCCTCACCGACGCCGACCGCAGCGCGCCGCTGCTGCCCGCCCACCCCGCCTACGTCATCTACACCTCCGGCTCCACCGGGGCGCCCAAGGGCGTCGTCGTCGCCCACCGTTCACTCGCCGCGACCGTCCCCGCCCAGGCCGCCGCCTTCGGACTGGGCACCCACAGCCGCGTCCTGAACTTCGCCTCCATCAGCTTCGACGCCGCCGTGTGGGAGCTGACCTCCGCGCTGCTCACCGGCGCCGGACTCGTCCTGGCCGACGCCGACGACCTGCTGCCCGGCCCGTCGCTGGCCCGCCTCGTCCACGACCGGCACATCACCCTGATCGCCCTGCCGCCCTCCGCCCTGCCCGCCCTGCCCGACGGCGCCCTGCCGCCCGGCACCGACCTCATCGTCGCCGGCGACGCCACCGCCCCCGACCAGGCCGCCCGCTTCGCACCCGGCCGCCGCATGGTCAACGCCTACGGACTGACCGAGACCACCGTGTGCGCCACCATGAGCGAGCCCGCCACCGGCGACGGCGCCCCGCCCATCGGCCGCCCCGTCGCCCACGCCCGCGTCTACGTCCTGGACGAACGGCTGCGCCCCGTACCGCCCGGCGTCACCGGCGAGATGTACGTCTCCGGCGCCGGCGTCGCCCGCGGCTACCTGCACCGCCCCGCCCTGACCGCGCAGCGCTTCGTGCCCGACCCCTACGCCCTGCTGTTCGGCGAGACCGGCACCCGCATGTACCGCACCGGCGACCTGGCACGCCTGGACGCCGACGGCCGGCTGCACTTCGCCGGCCGCGCCGACCAGCAGGTCAAGATCCGCGGCTTCCGCATCGAACCCGGCGAGATCGAGACCGTCCTGACCGCCCACCCGGCCGTCGCCGCCGGCGCCGTGATCGCCCGCGAGGACACCCCGGGCGACAAACAGCTCGTCGCCTACCTGACGCGCGACACCACCCACCACGCCGCACCGGACCAGGACCTGGGCACCGGCCAGGTCGACCGCTGGCAGCAGACCTACGACTCCCTCTACGAGGCCGAACCCGGCCGCGCCTTCGGCGAGGACTTCTCCGGCTGGAACAGCAGCTACACCGCCGAGGAGATCCCCCTGGAGGAGATGCGCGAGTGGCGCGCCGCCACCGTCGACCGCGTCCTCGCCCTGCGCCCCCGGCGGGTCCTGGAGATCGGCTGCGGCACCGGCCTGATCCTGTCCCAGGTCGCCCCCCACACCGAGGAGTACCGGGGCACCGACCTCTCCCGCAGCGTCGTCGCCAGGCTGGCGGCCCACCTCGCCGGCCGCCCCGACCTGGCGGACAAGGTCACCGTGGACGCCCGCGCCGCACACGAGACGGACGACCTGCCCAAGGGCCGCTTCGACACGATCGTCCTCAACTCCGTCGCCCAGTACTTCCCCGACGCCCGCTACCTCGCCGGCATCCTCCACCGGGCCGCCGAACTGCTGGCCCCCGGCGGCACGATCTTCCTCGGCGACATCCGCAACCTGCGCACCCTGCACGCCTTCCGCACCGCCGTCGAACTGCGCCGCGCCGGCCCCTTCGCCGACCCCGCGGCCGTACGCCGCGCCGTCGAACAGTCACTGGCCACGGAGAAGGAACTCCTGCTCGACCCCGACTTCTTCACCGACCTCGTCGACCGCGACCCGCACCTGACCCGCGCCGACATCACCCTGCGCACGGCCGCCCACCACAACGAGATGAGCCGCCACCGCTACGACGTCACCCTCCACCGCGGCGGCGACAGCCCCGCCCCGGCGGAGACCGTCCTGCGCTGGGGCACCGACCTCGACACCGCCGGCGAACTCGCCCGCGTCCTCTCCGGCCCGCGCCCCGTGCGCGTCACCGGCATCCCCAACGCCCGCCTCACCGGCGAGACACGCGCCGCACAAGCCCTCGAACGCGGATCGGCGGCCGACGCCTGCGCCCGGCTCGAAGCCCCCGCCCCGGCCGGCGCACTCGACCCCCACGACGTGTACGCGCTGGGCGCCGTGTGCACCTGGGGCCACGACGACGACACCTTCGACGCCTACGCGGGCGACGGCACCGCCTACCGCCCCCGCACCGGCCGGCAGGGACCGCTCGCCAACGACCCGGCCCGCGCCGAGCAGGACGCCGCCCTCGTCGGCGAACTGCGCGACCTCGTCGCCCAGCGGCTGCCCGCCCACATGGCGCCCGCCGCCTACGTCCTGCTCGACCGCCTGCCGCTGAGCGCCAACGGCAAACTCGACCGCGACGCGCTGCCCGCCCCCGACCGCGGCGAGGACGCGGCCGGCCAGGCACCCCGCACCCGCCGCGAGGAGATCCTGTCCACCCTGTTCGCCGAGGTGCTGGGCCTGCCGGCGGTCGGCATCGACCGCAGCTTCTTCGACCTGGGCGGCCACTCGTTGCTCGCGACCCGGCTGCTCAGCCGCATCCGCAGCGTCCTGGGCGCCGAACTCGCCGTCCGCGACCTGTTCCAGGCGCCGACGGTCGCCGCGCTCGCCGAACGCGTCGACGGCGCCCAGGAGGCCCGCCCGCCGCTCACCGCCCGCACCCGCCCCGCCGAGGTGCCGCTGTCCTTCGCCCAGTACCGGCTGTGGTTCCTGCACCGCATGGAGGGCCCCGGCCCCACCTACAACATCCCCATGAGCCTGCGTTTGACCGGGACCCTGGACACCGCCGCGCTGCGCGCCGCGCTCGCCGACGTCACCGCCCGCCACGAAGCGCTGCGCACCGTCTACCCCGAGAGCGGCGGCGTCCCGCGCCAGCACGTCCTGCACGACGTCCGCCCCCACTTCGAGACCGCCGACACCACCGCACAGACCCTCGAGGCCGACCTCACGCGCGCCGCCCGCCGCGGCTTCGACCTCGCCCGCGAACTGCCGCTGCGCGCCACCTTGTTCCGCCTCGCCGAGGACGAGCACGTCCTGCTGCTGCTGATGCACCACATCGCCGGCGACGGCTGGTCCTGGCCGCCGCTCGCCCGCGACCTCGGCGACGCGTACGCCGCCCGCCTCGCCGGACGCGCCCCCGACCTGCCGCCGCTGCCCGTCCAGTACGCCGACTACGCGCTGTGGCAGCGCGACCTCCTCGGCGACGAGGACGACCCCACCAGCCGCCACGCCCGCCAGCTGGCGTACTGGGCCGGCGCCCTCGACGACCTCCCCGAGGAACTGCAACTGCCCTGCGACCGGCCCCGGCCCGCCGTCGCCACCCACCGCGGCGACACCGTGCCGTTCGCCGTCGACCCCGACCTGCACCAGCGGCTCAACGCCCTCGCCACCGAAGGCCGGGCCAGCCTCTTCATGGTGCTCCAGGCCGCGTTCGCCGCCCTGCTCACCCGGCACGGCGCCGGCACCGACATCCCCCTCGGCAGCCCCATCGCCGGCCGCACCGACGACGCCCTCGAGGACCTGGTGGGCTTCTTCGTCAACACCCTCGTGCTGCGCACCGACACCTCCGGCGACCCCACCTTCCGCGAACTCCTCCAGCGCGTACGCGAGTCGGACCTCGCCGCCTACGCCCACCAGGACGTCCCCTTCGAGAAGCTCGTCGAGAAGCTGCGACCCGAACGCTCCCTGTCCCGCCACCCCCTCTTCCAGGTGATGCTCGCCTTCCAGAACAGCGGCGAGGCCCGCCTCGCCCTGCCCGGCCTCGACGCCCGGGCCCTGCCCGTCGGCGTCGGCGTCGCCAAGTTCGACCTGCACCTGAGCATGGTCGAACTCCGCACCGGCGACGGCCGGCCCGGCGGCATCCAGGCCGCCCTGGAATACGCCACCGACCTGTTCGACCGCACCACCGCCCAGGCGCTCGTCGACCGGCTGCTGCGGCTCCTGGCCGCCGTCGCCGACGACCCCGGGCTCACCGTCGGCCGCGTCGAACTCCTCGACCCCGCCGAACGCCACCGCGTCCTTCAGGACTGGAACACCACACCCGGCGGCGACGGCGCCGCCCGCACACCCGTCACCGAACTCCTCGAACGCCAGGCGGCGCGCACCCCCGACGCCGTGGCCCTGGTCCACGACGACGGCCGGCTGACCTACGCCGAACTCCACGCCCGCGCCAACCGGCTCGCCCGCCACCTGATCACCCTCGGCGCCGGACCCGAACAGATCGTCGCCCTGCGCATGCCGCGCTCCCTCGACCTGTACGTCGCACTGCTCGCCGTCCTCAAGACCGGCGCCGCCTACCTGCCCGTCGACATCTCCTACCCGGCCGAACGCATCGCGTTCATGATCGAGGACGCCCGCCCGGTGACCGTCCTCGACCGCCTGCCCGACGACCTGGGCGCCTACCGGGACACCGACCTCACCGACGCCGACCGCACGGCGCCGCTACGGCCCGAACACCCGGCGTACGTCATCCACACCTCCGGCTCCACCGGCACCCCCAAGGCCGTCGTCATGCCCCACGCCGGCCTGGCCAACCTGCTGACCTGGCACGCCCGCCGCTTCCCCGGCGGCACCGGGGTGCGCACCGCCCAGTTCACCGCCATCGGCTTCGACTTCTCGGTGCAGGAGATCCTCTCCCCGCTCGTCATGGGCAAGACCCTCGCCGTGCCCTCGGAAGAGGTCCGCCACAGCGCCGAACTGCTGGCCGGCTGGCTCGAGACACAGCAGATCAACGAACTGTTCGCGCCGAACCTCGTCATCGAGGCCCTCGCGGAGGCCGCCGCGGAGGCCGGCCGCACCCTGCCGGACCTCACCGACATCCTCCAGGGCGGCGAGGCCCTCGCCCCCACCGAACGGGTACGCGCCTTCACGGCCGCCGTACCCGGCCGGCGCCTGCACAACGTGTACGGCCCCGCGGAGACCCACGCCGTCACCACCCACACCCTGGCCGCTGATCCCGCCCACTGGCCCCCCTCCGCACCCATCGGCCGGCCCGTCGACCACGACCGCGTGTACGTCCTGGACAGCGCACTGCGCCCCGTCCCGCCGGGCGTCACCGGCGAGCTGTACCTGGCCGGCGCCGGCGTCGCCCGCGGCTACCTGCACCGCCCGCGCACCACCGCCGAGCGTTTCGTCGCCGACCCCTACGCCCCACGGCCCGGCGCCCGCATGTACCGCACCGGCGACCTCGGCCGCTGGAACACCCGCGGCGAGCTGGAGTTCGCCGGCCGCGCCGACCACCAGGTCAAGATCCGCGGCTTCCGCGTGGAGCCCGGCGAGGTCGAGGCCGCCCTCACCGCCCACCCCCGCATCACCCAGGCAGCGGTCCTCGCGCACGGCGACCGCCTCGTCGCCTACGTCGTCACCACCGCGGACCGCGACCTGACCGGCGTACGCGAGCACCTGGCCGCCCGCCTGCCCGACTTCATGGTCCCCACCGCCTACGTCCGCCTCGAGGCGCTGCCGCTCACCGTGAACGGCAAACTCGACCGGGCCGCCCTGCCCGCACCGGACGCCCCCGCCGCCGGGCGCGCCCCGCGCACCGTGCGCGAGGAGATCCTGTGCGGCCTGTTCGCCGAGGTGCTGGGCACCGAACGGGCCGGCATCGACGACAACTTCTTCGACCTCGGCGGCCACTCGCTGCTCGCCACCCGCCTCATCTCCCGCATCCGCACCGCCCTGGGCGCCGAGATCACCCTGCGCGACCTGTTCGAGGCGCCCACCGTCGCCGGACTGGGGGAGCGGCTCGACCAGGCGTCCGGCGCCCGGCCCGCCCTCACCCCCGCCGAGCGCCCCGAGCGGCTCCCGCTGTCCTACGCCCAGCGCCGCCTGTGGTTCCTCGGCCGCCTCACCGGCGGCGACCCCGGCTACAACATGCCCGTCGGACTGCGCCTGTCCGGCACCCTCGACACCGCCGCGCTGACCGCCGCCCTCGCCGACCTCGTGGCCCGCCACGAAACCCTGCGCACCGTCTTCCCCGAAGGCGACGACGGCAGCCCCCACCAGCTCGTCCTCGACCCCGGCGCCGCCCGCCCCGCACTGCACCCGCGGGACACCACGCAGGACGACCTCGCCACGGAACTGGCCGCCGCCGCCCGCCACTGCTTCGACCTCACCACCGAACTGCCGCTGCGCGCCACCCTGTTCCGCCTCGCCGAGGACGAGCACGTCCTGCTCCTGCTGCTGCACCACATCGCCGGCGACGGCTGGTCGCTCGCCCCCCTCGCCCGCGACCTGGTCACCGCCTACGCCGCCCGCCGCGACGGCCACGCCCCCGACTTCGCGCCGCTGCCCGTCCAGTACGCCGACTACACCCTGTGGCAGCACGCCCTCCTCGGCGACGAGAACGACCCCGACAGCACCATCAGCCGGCAGAGCGCCCACTGGAAGGACGCCCTCGCCGGCCTGCCCGAGGAGATCCAGCTCCCCGCCGACCGGCCCCGGCCCGCCACCCCCGCACACCGCGGCGAAGCCGTCTTCCGCACCCTCGACGCCGACCTGCACCGCGAGCTGCTGCACCTCGCCCGCACCGGCGGCGCCAGCCTCTTCATGGTCCTCCAGGCCGCGGTCGCCGCCGTACTCACCCGGCACGGCGCCGGCACCGACATCCCCCTCGGCAGCCCCATCGCCGGCCGCACCGACGACGCCCTCGACGACCTGGTGGGCTTCTTCGTCAACACCCTCGTCCTGCGCACCGACACCTCCGGCAACCCCACCTTCCGCGAACTCCTCGACCGGGTACGCGAGTTCGACCTCGCCGCCTACGCCCACCAGGACGTGCCCTTCGAAAAGCTCGTCGAGGACGCGGCACCCGGCCGCTCCCTGTCCCGCCACCCCCTCTTCCAGGTCCTGCTGGCCCTGCAGAACACCCCCGAAGCCGTCCTCGAACTGCCCGGACTCACCGCCCGCCCCGAGGTCGTCACCCTCGGCGCCGCCAAGTTCGACCTCACCTTCAACCTGGCGGAACGGCACGGCCCCGACGGC
Source organism: Streptomyces pristinaespiralis (assembly GCF_001278075.1). Taxonomy (GTDB): domain Bacteria; phylum Actinomycetota; class Actinomycetes; order Streptomycetales; family Streptomycetaceae; genus Streptomyces; species Streptomyces pristinaespiralis. Next base: position 8,303,427 of record NZ_CP011340.1, read on the forward strand.
GAACCCCACGGCATCGACGCCGTCCTCGAATACAGCACCGACCTGTTCGACCGCACCACCGCCGAAGCACTCACCGACCGGCTCATCACCTTCCTGCGCGCCGTCGCCGCCGACCCCGGCCGCACCGTCGCCGACGTGCCGATCCTCGACGCCGACGACCACGCCCGCGTCCTCACCGGCTGGAACGACACCGACCACCCCCGCGGCCGGCGCACCGCCGACGCCTGCCTGCCCCGCCGCATCGCCGAACAGGCCGCCCGCACCCCGCACGCGGTCGCCGTCACCGAAGCCGGCGGCACCCTGATCACCTACAGCGAACTCGACGCCCGCGCCAACCGCCTGGCCCGCCACCTGATCCGCCGCGGCGTCACCGCGGAGACCCGCGTCGCCGTCCTCGCCGAACGCTCCGCCCAGCTCGTCGTCACCACCCTCGCGATCCTCAAGGCCGGCGGCGTGTACGTGCCCCTGCACACCGGCTATCCCGTCGACCGGATGCGGCACGTCCTCGCCGACACCGAAGCGGCCCTGCTGCTCACCGACACCCACCACGCCGCCACCGCGGCCCGCCTGGACACCCCCGCCCTCACCGTCGACGAGGACACCACGGCCGGCGAGCAGGACACCACCGCCCCGGACGTCACCGTGCGGCCCGACCAGCTCGCCTACATCATGTTCACCTCCGGCTCGACCGGCACCCCCAAGGGCATCGGCATCACCCACCGCGACGCCATCGCCCTGGCCGCCGACCGCTGCTGGGACCTGGACACCGGCTCCCGCGTCCTGATGCACTCCCCGTACGCCTTCGACATCTCCACCTTCGAACTGTTCGCCCCGCTGCTGGCCGGCGGGCGGATCGTCGTCGCACCCCGCGGCGACATCGACGCGGCCGTCCTGCAGCGCACCCTCGCCGCCCACGGCGTCACCTCGCTGCTGCTGACCGCCGGCCTGCTCGGCGTGATCGCCGACGAGGCACCGGAGGTCTTCACCGGCGTCAAGGACGTGTGGACCGGCGGCGACGTCGTCTCTCCCACCGCCGTGCGCCGCGTCCTCGAAGCCTGCCCCGGCACCGTCGTCAAGACCCTCTACGGGCCGACCGAGACCACCCTGGGCTGCACCTGGCTGCCGTTCACCGACCCCCGCCGCATCCCGCCCGCCGTCCCCATCGGCCGGCCGCTGGACAACACCCGCGCCTACGTCCTCGACGAACGGCTGCGGCCCGTACCGCCCGGCGTCACCGGCGAGCTGTACATCGCCGGCGCCGGCCTCGCCCGCGGCTACTGGGACCAGAGCGCCCGCACCGCGGAACGCTTCACCGCCGACCCGCACGCCCACCTGTTCGGCGACACGGGCGGCCGCATGTACCGCACCGGCGACCTGGCCCGCCGCGACGCCGACGGCGTCCTCCACTTCTGCGGCCGCGCCGACCAGCAGGTCAAGATCCGCGGCTTCCGCATCGAACCCGGCGAGATCGAGACCGCGCTCGCCGCCCACCCCGACGTCACCCGCGCCGCCGTCGTCGCCCGCCCCGGCCGGGCCGGCGACAAGGTCCTCGTCGCCTACCTCGTCACCGCCCCCGACGCGGGCGACACCACCGCCGAACAACTGCGCGCCGGCCTCGAGACCCAACTGCCCGACTACATGGTCCCCGCCGCGTTCGTCGCGCTGCCCGCCCTGCCCGTCACGCCCAACGGCAAACTCGACCGCGACGCACTGCCCGAACCCGACTGGGGCGGCGGCGCCGGACGCCCGCCCCGCGGCCCCCGCGAGGAAATCCTGTGCGGCCTGTTCGCCGAGGTCCTCGGCGCCCCCCGGGTCGGCACCGACGACAACTTCTTCGAACTCGGCGGCCACTCCATGCTCGCCACCCGCCTCGTCGGCCGCGTCAAGACCGTCCTCGGCGCCGACATCGGCGTACGCACCCTCTTCGAGGCGCCGACCGTCGCCGCCCTCGCCGCCCGCATCGACGGCGCCGACACGGGCCACGACCCCTTCGGCGTGGTGCTGCCGCTGCGCACCGGCGGCAGCCGCGCCCCCCTGTTCTGCGTCCACCCCGCCGGCGGCTTCGGCTGGGTCTACTCCGCACTGCTGCGCCACACCGACCGCGAACAGCCCCTGTACGCCCTCCAGGCACGCGGCCTGGCCCGCCCCGAGCCACTGCCCGACGACATCGACGCCATGGCCCGCGACTACGCAGAACAGATCCGCAAAACGGTGCCCGAGGGCCCCTACGAGATCCTCGGCTGGTCCTTCGGCGGCCTCGTCGCCCACGCCGTCGCCGCCCGCCTGCAGGCCGAGGGCGCCGAAGTGAGCCTGCTGGCCGTCCTCGACGGCTACCCCGACGCCTACGACGGCACCGAGCACGAGGTCGGCGAGGAACAGGTCCTGGCGATCCTCCTCAACGCCGCCGGCGTCGACCGGGCCCAGGCCTTCGGCGACGCCCCCCTCCAACGGGCCGCCGTGCTCGAGAAGCTGCGCGACAGCGGCAGCGCCCTGGGCAACCTCGACGACGACGCGGTCGGCCGCATGGTCACCGTCTTCCTCAACAACACGCGCCTCATCCAGAACTTCCGGCCCCGGCGGTTCACCGGCGACATGGTGTTCTTCGCCGCCGCCGCCGGCCACCACGACCCGGCGCTCACCCCCGGCAACTGGCGCCCCTACGTCACCGGGCGGATCGAGGAGCACCACCTGGACACCGACCATGCCGGCCTGGCCCGGCCCGAGGCCCTGGGCGCCGTCGCCCGGACGCTGGCACAGCGCGACACGCCGCAGGCCGGCCACTGAACGATCGGAGACACACCGTGCGCACACCGACCCTCGCCGCCGAGGCCCCGGCGACCGACGCCGCCCCCGCCGTCCTCCTGCGTGCTCTGCCCGCCCGGCCACCCGCCCTGACCGGCGAGTTCACCAAGGACCGGGCGGCCGTCACCGCCTACCTCGACACCACCATGCGGCTCATCGCCGACCTGCCGCCGCGCACCGAACGCGACCCCGACCGGCAGCGCGACGCGGCCGCCGTCCACGACGGCGCCCACACCCTGCGCCACCGCTTCCTGGCCACCCACGCCGAACGGGTCTACGCCGAACTCACCGACGGCCTCACCCGCACCCCGCGCCTGGACGAACTGACCGCCCTCGCCGCCCGCCACTTCCCCGGCCTGGTCCCCACCCCCGCCCAACTGGCCGACGACGCACGCCACATGCAGCGCAACAAGGAAGGCTGGGAGATCGCCGTCGGCATCTTCTTCCAGGCCGTCCTCAGCGCCCCCGCCGCCGGCAACCACCTGCTGCGCTCCATGCTGCGCCCCACCACCCGCGCCCGGGCCGCCCTGCTGGACTACCAGCTCACCGGCCGCGCCGACCTGGGCATCGCCACCGTCACCCGCCGCGACGGCATCGCCCACCTCGAACTGTGCAACGACGAGTTCCTCAACGCCGAGGACGACGCCGCCGTCGAAGCCCTGGAGACCGGCTGCGACCTGGTGCTCCTGGACCCCGCCAGCCACGTCGGCGTCCTGCGCGGCGCCGCCCAGACCCACCCCGCCCACGCCGGCCGCCGCGTCTTCAGCGCCGGCATCAACCTCACCCACCTCTACCACGGCGACATCTCCCTCCTCGGCTTCCTGCTGCGCCGCGAAGCCGGCTACATCGCCAAGTTCGTCCGCGGCCTGTGCCTCGAGGACGGCACGGGCGACACCGGCGACAACTGGTGGCCCGACGCCGACAAGCCCTGGGTCGGCGCCGTCGACGCCTTCGCCATCGGCGGCGGCCTGCAGATCCTGCCCGTCATGGACCGCGTCGTCGCCGCCGACGACGCCTGGTTCAGCCTCCCCGCCATGGAAGAGGGACTGGTGCCCGGCGTCTCCAACCTGCGCCTGCTGCACCCGGCCGGCTCCCGCCTCACCCGACGCCTCATCTTCTGGGGCCACAAACTGAACGCCCGCGACCCCGAAGCCGCCGTGATCGTCGACGAGACCGCCCCCGCCGACACCATGGACAGCGCCGTCGAACGCGCCGCCCAGCACCTCGACCACCCCGCCGTCGGCGCCAACCGGCGCATGCTCAACCTCGTCGAGGAACCCGCCGACCTCTTCCGCCGCTACCTCGCCCGGTACGCCTACGAACAGGCCCGCCTGCTCCACAGCCCCGCCCTCATCAGCACCCTCGAACGCACCTGGATCAACCGGAACCGCGGCGGATCCCGATGACCGTGCTCGACGCCCCCGCCGCCCCGCCGCCCGCCGCACCGGCCGGCCCGCCGCTGCCCGCCGCGACCGCGCTCGCGCTGTACCGGGCCATGGTCACCGGCCGCGCCTTCGACCGGCAGGCCACCGCCTTCACCCGGCAGGGCCGCCTCGCCGTCTACCCCTCCTCCCACGGCCAGGAGGCCTGCCAGACCGCGTCCGTCCTCGCGCTGCGCCCCACCGACTGGCTCTTCCCCACCTACCGCGAGAGCGTCGCCCTGCTCACCCGCGGCATCGACCCGGTGGAGGTCCTGACCCTCTTCCGCGGCGACCGCCACTGCGGCTACGACCCGCACGCCCACCGCACCGCCCCCCAGTGCACCCCACTGGCCACACAGTGCCTGCACGCCGCCGGACTCGCCGACGCCGCCCGCATGCGCGGCCACGACACCGTCGCCCTCGCCTACATCGGCGACGGTGCCACCAGCGAGGGCGACTTCCACGAAGCCGTCAACTACGCGGCCGTACGCCGCGCGCCCGTCGTCTTCCTGATCCAGAACAACCAGTACGCGATCAGCGTCCCGCTCGCCAAACAGACCGCCGCCCGCACCCTCGCCGACAAGGCCGCCGGCTACGGCGCCGCCGGCGTGCGCATCGACGGCAACGACGCCGCGGCCGTCCACACCGCCGTCGCCCGGGCCGCGCACCGCGCCCGCACCGGCGGCGGCCCCACCGTCGTCGAAGCCCTCACCTACCGCATCGAGGCCCATACCAACGCCGACGACGACACCCGCTACCGCAGCGCGGAAGAGGTCGCCGCCTGGGCGGACAAGGACCCCGTCGCCCGCCTCGAGCACCGCCTCCTCGCCGACGGCGTCCTCGACGAGGACACCCTCGCCGGCATCACCCGCGAGGCACAGGACCTCACCGCCCGCCTGCGCCGCACCTTCGCCTCCCCGCCCCGGCGCGACCCGGCCGAGATGTTCCAGCACGTCTACCACCAGCCGCCGCCCCACCTCAGGTCCCAGGCCGCCCTGCTCGCCGCGGAGACCGCCGCCGCGACGGGGGAGGACGCCTGATGCCCACCGACCCCGCCGCCGCCCGCACCGGCAAGAGCACCGCCGACGGCACCGTCACCATGGCCAAAGCCCTCAACACCGCCCTGCGCGACGCCCTGCGCGCCGACGAGAACACCCTCGTCTTCGGCGAGGACGTCGGCACCCTCGGCGGCGTCTTCCGCGTCACCGACGGCCTGGCCCGCGAATTCGGCGACGACCGCTGCTTCGACACCCCGCTCGCCGAATCCGCCATCATCGGCACCGCCGTCGGCATGGCCATGTACGGCTACCGGCCCGTCGTCGAGATGCAGTTCGACGCCTTCGCCTACCCCGCCTTCGAACAACTCGTCAGCCACGTCGCCAAGTTCCGCGCCCGCACCCGCGGCCAACTGCCGCTGCCGCTGACCGTCCGCATCCCCTACGGCGGCGGCATCGGGGGAGTGGAACACCACAGCGACTCCTCCGAGATCTACTACATGGCCACCCCCGGCCTCACCGTCGTCACCCCCGCCACCGTCGCCGACGCCTACTCCCTGCTGCGCCGCTCCATCGACTGGCCCGACCCCGTCGTCTTCCTCGAACCCAAACGCCTGTACTGGCACAAGGAGAAGACCGGGCTGCCCACCGACACCGGCCCGCTGGGCTGGGCCGCCGTCCGCCGCCGCGGCACCGACGCCACCCTCGTCACCTACGGCCCCGCCCTGCCCGCCGCCCTCGCCGCCGCCGAGGCCGCCGCGGAGAGCGGCCTGAGCCTGGAGGTCATCGACCTGCGCACCCTCGCCCCCTTCGACGAGGAGACCGTCGCCGCCAGCGTCGACCGCACCGGCCGCGCCGTCGTCGTCCACGAGGCCCACGGCTTCGCCGGCCCCGGCGCCGAGATCGCCGCCCGCATCACCGAACGCTGCTTCTACCACCTGGAAGCACCCGTACGCCGCGTCACCGGCTTCGACGTGCCCTACCCCGCACCCCTCCTCGAAAGCCACTACCTGCCCGACGTCCAGCGCATCCTGGACGCCGTCGCCACCCTGGAGTGGCCCGCCCGCCGGACGGCCGCCGCATGAACACCCGCACCACCGGCCCCTGGTACCGCAGCCCCGACCCCCGCCCCGGCGCCACCGTGCGACTGCTGTGCTTCCCGCACGGCGGCGGCACCACCGCCGCCTACCACCACTGGCCCGCCCTGCTGCCCGACAGCGTCGAACTGCACGCCGCCCAGTACCCCGGCCACGCCGACCGCATCACCGAACCCCTCCAGCACGACCTGCACACCCTCGCCGACCAGGCCGCCGCGGCCGCCCGCCCCCTGACCGGCGGCCCCTACGCCCTCTACGGCCACAGCCTCGGCGCCCTGGTCGCCTACGAGACCGCGCTGCGCCTCCAGGCCGCCGGAAGCCCCCCGCAGCGGCTCGTCGTCTCCGGCATGCCCGCACCCCACCTCGTACGCCCCGGCGCCGTCCACCGCGCCGGCGACAGCGCACTCATCGCCGAACTGCGGCGCCTGGACGGCTTCCCCGACGAACTCCTCGCCCACCCCGACATGCTCGACATCGTGCTGCGCACCGCCCGCGCCGACTACGCCCTCGCCGAGACCTACCGCCCCCGCCCCGGCGCCCTCCTGCACACCCCGCTCACCGTGCACCGCGCCACCGGCGACCCGGAGCTCACCGCCGCGGAAGCGGCCGGCTGGCGCGCGGCCACCACCGGACCCGTCCGCGAACAGACCTTCCCCGGCGGCCACTTCCACCTCGCCCACGAGCCGGCACCCGTCCTGCTCGACCTCACCGCCGACCTCACCGCCGACCTCTCCGCCCGCCTCGTCAGCGGCACGTCAGCCCGCCGACAGCCGCCCCCGCCAGCCTGGACGGGGACCACCACACGCCTACCGTCACCGAACACCGGGAGACCGATATGAGCAACCCCTTCGAGGACGCCGAGGGCACCTTTCTCGTCCTGGTCAACCACGAGGGCCAGTACTCGCTCTGGCCGTCCTTCGCCGAGGTCCCGGCCGGCTGGACCGTCGCCCTGCCGGCCACCGACCGCGAGAGCGCCCTGGCCCACATCACCGACCGGTGGACCGACATGCGGCCCCAGAGCCTCATCGACGCCATGAACGGCACGGCGGCGTGACCGCGGGCCTGCTCGAGGCGCCCGGGCTGGCCGCGGCCCCGCTGACCACCGCCGACCTGCACGCCAGCCTCACCGATCCGGCCCTGACCTCGATGACCCTCCTCAACGAGATCACCGGCAACTACCCCCAGGCCGTGTCGTTCGCCGCGGGCCGGCCCTACGAGGGCCACTACGACACCGAGGCCCTCCACCACCACCTGCGGCGCTTCACCCGCCACCTCGAGCAGGACCTCGGCCACAGCGAGGAACAGGTACGCCGCACCCTGTTCCAGTACGGGCCCACCAAGGGCGTCATCAACGACCTCCTCGTACGCCAGCTGCACACCGACGAACACATCACCGCCGACCCCGAAGCGGTCCTGGTCACCACCGGCTGCCAGGAGGCCATGGTCCTGCTGCTGCGCGCCCTGCGCCGCGACGCACGCGACACCGTCCTCGCCGCCGCCCCCACCTACGTGGGATTCACCGGGGCCGCCCGCCTCACCGAAATGACGGTCCGCCAGGTCCCCGAAGGCCCCGGCGGACTCGACGCCGCGGACCTCGCCCGCGCCGTGCGCGCCGCCCGCGCCGAAGGACTGCGACCGCGCGCCTGCTACGTCGTCCCCGACTTCTCCAACCCCGGCGGCGCCCGCATGTCGGAGGCCGACCGCCGCCGGCTGCTGCACGCCGCCGACGAGCTGGACATCCTCCTCATCGAGGACAACCCGTACTCGATGTTCCACGACGGCCAGGGCCGGCCGCCGACCCTGAAGTCGATGGACCGCTCCGGACGCGTCGTCTACATCGGCTCGTTCGCCAAGACCGCCTTCCCCGGCGCCCGCATCGGCTACGTCGTCGCCGACCAGCCCGTCGCCGAGGGCGGCCTGCTCGTCGACCAGCTCGCCAAGCTCAAGAGCATGCTCACCCTCAACACCTCGGCCCTCGCCCAGGCCGTCATCGGCGGCCTGCTCCTCGAGCACGGCTGCAGCATGGAACGAGCCTGCGCCCGCGAGGCCGCCGTCTACCGCACCAACCTGAACGTCCTCCTCGACGGCCTCGCCACCCGCTTCCCGCCCGGCAGCGGCGTCACCTGGAACACCCCCGCCGGCGGCCTCTTCGCCGTGCTGAGCGTGCCGTTCACCGCCGACGAAGCGGCCCTGGAGGAGTCGGCGGGCCGCTTCGGCGTCCTGTGGACACCGATGTACCACTTCTACGCGGGCACCGGCGGCCTGACCCAACTGCGCCTGTCCTACAGCGTGCTGACCCCCGACGAGATCACCACCGGCCTGGACCGCCTCGCCGCCTTCGTCGCCGCCCGCACGCCCCGCTGAAACCCGCCGGCGGGAGCCGGCCCCGGCGGGGCGGGCGCCCGGCCCGTGGCGGGGACGCCCACGGCCGCCGGGCCGCAGGGGGAGTCCGAGGACACCGCGCGAAGCGCGCCACCGCGCCCCGCAAGGGCGGGGAACGGCTGCCCGCGCAACGGACACCGGGCCCCACCGCCCCGGCCCCGGCCACCGGCCGCCCCCGCACCGCGGCCCGCCCCGTCAGCCGCACGTCAGCGGCACGTCGGCGGCCCCCGCCACGCTCGTGCCCGGACGGCGCAGGCCCCGCCGGGCCGGGGCCCGCCCGCGGCAAGCCCTCGGATCCGATTCAGGAGACACCCGATGACCACACTCCAGACCCCAGGCGCGCAGAACCCCGCGACCGCCGGACCGGGGGCGGACGAGGCACGCCGCACACCGCTCACCGAGGAGCAGCTGGGACTGCTGCTCCAGCATCGCGCCGACCCCGCCGCCTCCCCGTACAACGTGCCCCTCGCCCTCGACCTGCGCGGCCCGCTCGACGCCGCCGCGCTCGAGGCGGCGCTCGGCCGGCTCGTCGCCCGCCACCCGATGCTGTCCGCGCGCGTCGCCGACGACGACCACGGCGACGGCCCGCCCTTCCTCGACATCGACCCCGGCCGCGCCCCCCGCCTGGAGCGCCGCACCGCCGCCGACGACGGCGCGGACGCCGGCACGCTGCTCGCCGAGGCCCGCCGCGAACTCGACCTGGAACGGGACGGCGTGCTGCGCGCCGTCCTCCTCGGCCACGGCCCCGAGCACCACACCCTGCTGCTCGTCGTCCACCACCTCGTCGTCGACGGCGAGTCCACCGGCCTGCTCCTCGCCGACCTGCTCGCCGCCTACGAGCACGGGGACGTCCCCGGCCCCGCCCCCGCCGCCTTCGCCACCTACGTCGGCGAACGCGCCCGCGAGGCCGAGAAGGACACCGCCGCCGCGGAGACGTACTGGCGCGAACACCTCGACGGCGCCGACCTGACCGTCGACGTCCCCCTCGACACCCCCGCCGGAGACGACGGGCGCCGCGAGGCGGCCGTACCGCTGGAACTGGACAGCCGGCTCTGGAGTGAGATCACCGCGTTCTCCCGCACCCACCGCGCCGGAGCCGCCGCCGTCCTGCTCGCCGCCTACCTCAAGGCCCTCGGCACGTACGGCCGGCAGAGCGCGCCCACCGTCGGCGTGCCGCTCGGCGCCCGCACCGACCCGCGCTACGACCGCACCGTCGGCTACTTCGTACGCACCCTCCTGGTGCGCGCCCCCGCCCAGGACGAGGACCTGACCGCCGCCGGGTTCGTCACCGGCGTGCAGCGGGAACTGGCCCGCGCCGTCGACCACTCGCGGCTGCCGTTCCCGCGCATCGCCAAACTCGCCCCCCGCACCGGCTCCGGCGCCCCGTTCAACTGCACCTTCGTCCTGCACAGCTGGGCCGACGCCACCGCCGCCGCGACCGACGGCGTCGCACTGCGCGGCGGCCTGCGCGCCCACTGGCGCCAGGACGTGCCCACCCCGGGCCTGGGGCTGCTCACCCTGGAGCTGTACGAGGGCGACGGCCGGCTGCGCGGACGCCTCAAGTACGACGCCTCCCGCATCGAGGCCGCCACCGCCGAGGCGTTCACCGAACACGTCACCACCCTCGCCCGCCAACTGGTCCGCGAACCGGACGCCCCCGTGACCGGACTCGAGGGCATCGGCCCGCGCGCCCGCGCCACCCTCGACCACCTCAACGCCACCGACCACCCCGTCGCCGACACGGACATCGACACCCTGATCCGCGGCGTCGTCGAGGCCCGGCCGGACGCCGTCGCCGTCCGGTTCGCCGACCGCAGCTGGACCTACCGCGACCTGGACGCCCGCATCGAGGCGTACGCGGCCGGGCTCACCGCCCGCGGCGTGCGCGCCGGCGACCGGGTCGGCATCCTCCTGCCCCGCAGCGACGAGGCCGTCGCCGTGATGCTCGCGGTCCTGCGCACCGGGGCGGCCTACGTCCCCCTGGACGCCGCCCACCCCGAGGCGCGCCGCCGCCACATCGCCGACAGCAGCGGCATGCGGCTCGCGGTCGTGGACCCCTCGACGGCAGCGGCCTGCCCCCCGGGCCCGCAGCAGGTGCCGGCGGCCGAACTGGCCCAGCCCGGCACGGCGGCCGCGGTGCGCGGACCGGCCCCCTCCAGCGCCCTGCACATCCTCTACACCTCCGGCTCCACCGGCACCCCCAAGGGCGTCCAGCTCAGCCACCGCGCCCTGGTCACCGATGTGCTCGCCGCGATACGGCACTTCGGCATCGGCCCCGGCGACACGATGCTCCTCAAGGCGCCGTTCACCTTCGACGTCAGCGCCCACGAGATGCTCGTCGCCCTCGTCGCGGGCGCCCGGCTCGCCGTCGCACCGCCCGACGCGGAACGCGACCCCGACCTGCTGGCCGAGACCCTCGACCGGTACGGCGTCACGCTGCTGCACGCGGTGCCCTCCCAGCTCCGCCTGCTCCTGGAGGCGGAGAACTTCGGCGCCAACCGCAGCCTGCGCACCGTCGTCTCGACGGGCGAGTCCCTGCCCAACGAACTGCGCACCGCCTTCGAGGCCGCCCACCCGGCCCGGCTGCACAACGCCTACGGGCCGACCGAGACCTCCTACTCCACGGTCTTCTCCTGGGCCCGCGGCGACGACGCGTTCTGGACACGCCGCGCGGAGGTGCCGATCGGCGTGCCGTTCGACAACATCCGCTGCCACGTCCTCGACGAACACCAGCGGCCCCTGCCGCCCGGCGCGCCGGGCGAGCTGTGGATCGGCGGCGGCACCGTCTCCGACGGCTACATCGGCGACCCGGAACGCACCGCCGACCGCTACCGCACGCTCGACCTCGGCGGCCGCACCGAGACCGTCTACCGCACCGGCGACCTGGTCCGGCTGCTGCCGGGCGGCACGCTCACCCACCTGGGCCGCCTCGACGACCAGGTGAAGATCAACGGCAACCGGGTCGAACTCGGCGAGGTCCGGGCCGCGTTGCTGTGCCTCGACGGCGTCGAGGACGCCACGGTCCAGGCCGTCCGCCACACCCACGGCAGCCTCCAGATCGTGGCCCACGTGGTGGCTCCGGCGACGGACACGGCGGCGATCCGCCAGGCCCTGAAGCCCCTGCTCCCGTCCCACATGCTCCCGGCCCGCCTCCACCACGTCCCGCGCATCCCTCTCCTGCCCAACGGCAAGACCGACCGCCAGACCCTCGCCCGCCTGACCACGACGGCGGACGCCCCGGCGCCCGCGCCGGTCGCGGACGCCACCGTCCTGCCCACGGCGGGTGGTTCACCGCGGGAGGCGGTCACGGCCGCCGTCGACCGGGCGGCTTCGGCCGCCACCGCCCCGGCCCCGGCGCCCGCGCCGGCCCCGGCCGCCCACACCTCGCCCACAGCGGGTGGTTCACCGCAGGAGGCGGCCCCGGGCGCCGTCGACCGGGCGGCCATGGCGGCGGGGACCGCCCCGGCGTCCGCGCCGGTCGCGGACGCCACCGTCCTGCCCACGGCGGGTGGTTCACCGCGGGAGGCGACCCCGGGCGCCGTCGACCGGGCGGCTGTGGCCGCCACCGCGCCGGCCACGGCAGACGCCCCGGCCGCCGACACCCCGCTCGCATCGGGTGGTGCACCGCTGGAGGCGGCCACGGCCGCCACCGCCCCGGCGCAGCCGGTCGTCTCCCGGGCCCCCGACGGGGCCGGTGAGCCGGTGCCGGCCACCTCGCCCACGCCCACGCCCGCGCCTTCGGCGCAGGTGCTGGAGCGCGTGCGCGGCGTATGGGCGGAGCTGCTCGGGGACGCCGGGGACCAGGCGCAGTTCTTCGAGGCCGGCGGGGACTCCATCCTCGCCATGCAGCTCGTGTCCCGGCTGCGCCGCGCCGGGTTCACGCTCGCCATGCGCGACATCTACCGCAACCCCGTCCTGGCCGACCTCGCCGCGCACCTCGGCGCCGGGGTCCCGGACGCGCCGCAGGCCGACGAGAGCGGCGGCGACGGGACCCGGCCCGCCGCGCGGGCCGCCGGGCCGGTGTCACCGCTCGCGCCCGTGCAGTCGTGGTTCTTCCGGCACATCAGGACCGACCTCCACCAGTGGAACCAGTCCGTCCTGCTGGAGCTGAACGAAGCCGTCGACCCCACCGTCCTGCGGCTCGCCCTGCAGTCGGTCGTCGCCGCGCATCCCGCCCTGTCGGCCCGTTTCGACGAGGACCCGGACGACCCCGACGGCCCCGGCCGGCTCATGGTCCGCGCGGCACCGTTCACCGCCTACCCGGCACGGGAGGTGCTGTGGGAGCGGGACATCACCAGCGACCCGGAGCTCGACCGGGTGATGGAGGACCTCGAGCGCAGCCTGGACCCGCTGCGCGGCGTGCATGTGCGGGCCCTGCTCGCCCACGACCGGCGTTCCCCGGACGCCGCCCCGACCCATCTGCTGATCGCCGTCCACCACCTCGTCGTGGACGGGGTCTCCTGGCGCATCCTGCTGGAGGACCTCGAGCACGCCCTCGCCTCCCTCGCCGACGGGGCCCTGCCCGCCCTGCCCGAGGAGGCGTGCCGCTACGAGGACTGGGTCGCCTCACTGCCCGCCGTGGCCGCCCGGCCCGGCGAGGCCGACTACTGGCGCGCCCTCGCGGCGGCACGTGCCGAGGCCCAGACCCTGCTGCTGACCACGCCCGCGCCGGACGAGGAGCACATCCGCCGGGTCGAGTTCAGCCTCGACGAGGAGGCGACCGCCCGGCTCATCGGCCCGCTGCCGCGCCGGCTGGGCCTCCAGGTGCACCAGGTGATGACGGGCGCGTTCGCGCAGGCCCTCGCCCGCTGGCGGGGCAGCCGCGCCGTCACCTTCGACGTGGAGACCCACGGACGGCACGGCCGCGACGAACTGTTCCGTACCGTCGGCTGGTTCACCTCCATCCACCCCGTCGTCCTGGGCGCGGACCGCTCCGTGCACCCCGAGCAGTACCTCGCCCAGATCGGCGCGGCGCTGACCGCCGTACCGGACGGCGGCGTCGGCTTCGGCGCCTGCCGCGAGTTCTCCCCGGACGCCGGGCTGCGCACTCTGCTGCGTGACCTGCCGCCCGCCCTGGTGTGCTTCAACTACTACGGTCAGGCCGACCAGTTGAGCCCGAACGGCGGTTTCCGTATGTCGGGCCGTCCCATCCCGCGCGAGCACTCCGCCCGCTGCGAGCGCGTCTACGGCATCGAGGTGTACGGCATCGTCCACGGCGGCCGCCTGCGCATGGGCCTGACCTGGGTGCCGAGCCCGGCGGACGGTGTGGACGAGGCCGGCGTCGACGCGCTCGTGGAGCAGATGAGCTGGGTGCTGGCCACGCTCGCGGGCGCCGACCCGCACGCCGTGACCCCGGCCGAGATCACCGCGCCCGGCGCCACCGGCCCCGCCCCGCGCCCCGCCCGTCCCACCGCCCCTCCCGCCGTCCTCGCCCACAGCGGCGACGACGGGAGCGACCACGGCGGCGCCGGGGACGGCCCCGGGACCGTGCCGGTCACCCCCCAGCAGCACGGCCTGCTCCTGGACGCCCTCGCCCACCCCGGCACCGGCCGCTACGTGGAGCAGCTGTTCTGGCGCTGGCACGGCCCCCTGGACACCGACCGGTTCACCGCCGCCTGGCAGTCGGTGTTCGACCGCGAGACCGTGCTGCGGGCCTCCTTCGACTGGCAGGACGAGCCCTGCCTGGTCCTGCACGACCACGTCACCGCCGAGGTCACCCGCCACGCCGCGGGCCCCGCCGGCCCCGCCGACTTCGACGCGCTGATGGAACGCGACCGGCTGCGCGGCTTCGACCTGCGCACCCCCGGACTGCTGCGCGTCACCCTCGTCGACGACCCGGCGCCCGCCGACGGCCGAGAGCCGCTGTCGGTACGGATCCTGCTCACCTTCCACCACGTCCTGCTCGACGGCTGGAGCGTGTCCATCCTGCTCCAGGAGTTCTACCGCGCCTACCTCGCCGGCGGTGCGCTGCCCGGCGGCGAGCGGCGCCCCGACGTGCGCGACTACTCGCAATGGCTGTCCGAGCAGGACACCGCCCCCGCCCGGGAGTTCTGGTCCGACGCCGTCCCGGCCGCCGCGCCCGTCGTCCAGCCCGCCATCCCCGGCCCGGCGACCGGCCAGAGCGGCTCGGGCCGTGCGGAGTGCCGGCTCAGCGCCGCGGAGGCCGACCGGCTGCGCGCCTGGGCCGCGGCCCGCGCCGCCACCGAGTCCAGTGCCCTGCAGGCCGTGTGGGCGCTGCTGCTGTACCGGGCGGGCGGCACCAGCGGCCCGGCGCCGGTCGGTTTCGGTGTGACCGTCTCCGGCCGCGGCATCGCCCTCGACGCGGTCGAGCGGCTGCCCGGGCTGCTGATGAACTCGCTGCCCATGACCATCCAGGTCGACCCCGGCCACAGCCTTCCCCGGCTGCTGACGGAACTGCGCGACCAGGCTCTGGACATGGCGGCCTACGAGTGGGTCTCCACCGGCCAGATCCACGAGTGGAGCGGCCGCAGGCCGGGCGAGAAGCTCGTCGAGAGCCTCATCGTCTTCGAGAACTACCCGCGCTCCTCCGGCGACCTGGAATCCGCCCTCGCCGCCCAGGGCATCCGCGTCGAACTGCCCGACGCGGCCGGCTCGCAGACCGCGTTCCCCGTCACCCTGCTCGCCTACCGCGACGTGGACGGCAGCCTGGTCCTCGCCGCCGTCCACGACCGCGGCCGGATCGCCGACGCCGAGGCGGAGAAGCTGGTCGCCCAGTGCGCCCGGCTGCTGCGCGAACTGCCCGCCACCGACGACGAGGCCACCACCGTCGCCGACGTGCTGGCCACCGTCACCGACGCGGACCTGCCGCGCATGGCCGAACGCTCCGAGCAGCCGGACGACACCGGCGAAACGCCCGCCGACTGGCCCGAGGGCCCGGAGGCGGACTTGGTCAGGCAGGCGTGGCAGACCGTCTTCGGCACCACCGACGTCGACCCCGGCGAGCACTTCTTCGAAGCCGGCGGCCACTCCCTGCTGGCCATGCGGCTGCTGCGCGAGATCAGCCTGCGCACCGGCCGCACCCTGCGCCTGGACGAACTGCTCGCCAACCCCCGGGCCGGCATGCTCGCCCGCCTCCTCGCCGAGACCCCGCACGACGGCGCGGACGCCGACGGCGCCGCATCGGTCCTCGTACCGCTGCGGCCCGCCCGGCAGCCCGGCGCCGGCACCGTCCACCTCGTCCACCCCCCGGGCGGTCAGGTCGCCTGCTACGCGCAGCTCGCCGCCGGCTACCCCGGCCCCGAGGCGCTCGTCGGCATCCGCGACCCGCGCGTCGACGACCCCGAGCCCGAGTACCGCTCCACGGAGCAGCTGGCAGAGCACTACCTCCAGGCGCTCGCCCCCGCCCTGGAATCGGGGGAGCGGATCGTGCTGGGCGGCTTCTCCGGCGGCGGCGTCATCGCCTACGAGATCGCCCAGCGGATCACCGCGCAGGGCGGCACACCGCCGCTGGTGGTGATGGTCGACGCGGGCGCGCCGGACGGTGAACTGACCGACGCGGAGGCCGACGGCTCGTTCGCCGGTCAACTGCGGGCGGTCGCCGAAGGCCGCACCCCCGACCCCGCGTCCACCACCACCGACCCCGAACCCCCCGCCACGGACGACGACCGGGCCGCCGCCACCGCGGAGCCCGCCGGGTCGGCCGCCTACCTCGCCGAGATCTCCCAGATCGCCGAATGGATGCGCGGCGACGGCGGCGGCGACCTCGTCGCGCTGATGCGCGACAGCGTCGAGGCGATCCAGCGCTACCGGCCCTGCTCCTACGCCGGTCCCGTCGTCGTGCTGCGCGCGGGGGACACCAGCTTCGGCAAGGGCACCGACTACGACGAGAGCGACCGGTTCCACGGCCGTCCCGGCCTCGGCTGGGAGGACCACGTCGAAGACCTCACCATCCGGGTCGTGCCGGGCAACCACGTGACCATGCTGACCGGCGACAACGTGCGCAGCCTCGCCCGGATCCTGGCGTCCGCCGTCAAGAACTGAACCGAGGAGACACCCACCATGACCGCACCCCGCCGGCGCATCACCCTCGCCGGCATCATCGACGGCCCCGGCGGCCATGTGGCCGCCTGGCGCCACCCGGCGACCAAGGCGGACGCCCAGCTCGACTTCGAATTCCACCGCGACAACGCCCGCACCCTCGAACGCGGCCTGTTCGACGCCGTGTTCATCGCGGACATCGTCGCCGTGTGGGGCACCCGCCTGGACTCCCTGTGCCGCACCTCGCGCACCGAGCACTTCGAACCGCTCACCCTGCTCGCCGCCTACGCCGCGGTCACCGAGCACATCGGCCTGTGCGCCACCGCCACCACCACGTACAACGAACCGGCGCACATCGCCGCCCGCTTCGCCTCCCTCGACCACCTCAGCGGCGGCCGGGCCGGCTGGAACGTCGTCACCTCCGCCGCACCGTGGGAGTCCGCCAACTTCGGCTTCCCCGAGCACCTGGAGCACGGCAAACGCTACGAGCGGGCCGAGGAGTTCATCGACGTCGTCAAAAAACTGTGGGACAGCGACGGCCGCCCCGTCGACCACCGCGGCACCCACTTCGAGGCCCCCGGCCCGCTCGGGATCGCCCGCCCCCCGCAGGGCCGCCCCGTCATCATCCAGGCCGGCTCCTCGCCGGTGGGACGCGAGTTCGCCGCCCGGCACGCCGAGGTCATCTTCACCCGGCACAACCGGCTCTCCGACGCCCAGGACTTCTACGGCGACCTCAAGGCACGCGTCGCCCGGCACGGCCGCGACCCCGAGAAGGTCCTCGTGTGGCCGACCCTCGCGCCGATCGTCGCCGCCACCGACACCGAGGCGAAGCAGCGCCTGCAGGAACTGCAGGACCTCACCCACGACCATGTCGCCCTGCGCACCCTTCAGGACCACCTCGGCGACGTCGACCTGAGCGCGTACCCGATCGACGGGCCCGTCCCCGACATCCCGTACACCAACCAGTCCCAGTCGACGACCGAGCGGCTGATCGGCCTGGCCAGGCGCGAGAACCTCAGCATCCGCGAGCTGGCCCTGCGGCTGATGGGCGACATCGTCGTCGGCACACCGGAGCAGCTCGCCGACCACATGGAGAGCTGGTTCACCGGCCGCGGCGCCGACGGCTTCAACATCGACTTCCCGTACCTGCCGGGCTCCGCCGACGACTTCGTCGACCACGTGGTGCCCGAACTGCAGCGCCGCGGCCTGTACCGCTCGGGCTACGAGGGCACCACCCTGCGGGCCAACCTCGGCATCGACGCCCCCCGGAAGGCAGGTGCAGCGGCTTGACTTCCTCCCCCGCCTAAAGGCGGGGGATTCCAGCGGTCGCCCGCTGGGGTTCCTGCTTCACCGACGACCGCCCCGTCCGGGAGGACTCCCGTTGAGGTCTTATACCGTCTCCACAGGCCGACGCCGCCAGCCCGGCGGCCAGGATGTTGCGTGCCGCATTCACGTCGCGGTCATGCACAGCGCCGCAGTCGCACGTCCACTCCCGGACGTTCAGCGGCAGCTTCCCGCGGACCGTGCCGCAGGTTCCGCACAGCTTGGAGCTGGGGAACCAGCGGTCGATCACGACGAGTTCGCGCCCATACCAGGCGCACTTGTACTCCAGCATGGAGCGCAGTTCCGTCCAGGCCGCGTCGGAGATGGCGCGCGCGAGCTTGCCGTTCTTCAGCAGGTTGCGGACGGTGAGGTCCTCGATCACGACCGTTTGGTTCTCACGGACGAGTCGAGTCGACAGCTTGTGGAGGAAGTCGCAGCGCCGGTCGGTGATCCGGGCGTGGACGCGGGCGACCTTGCGGCGGGCTTTCTTCCGGTTCGCCGACCCCTTCGCCTTGCGCGACAGCTCCCGCTGAGCCTTCGCGAGGCGGGCGCGGTCACGGCGCTCGTGCTTGGGGTTGGTGATCTTCTCCCCGGTGGACAGGGTCACCAGGGAGGTGATCCCGGCGTCGATGCCGACGGCCGCCGTGGTGGCGGGCGCGGGGGTGATGGTGTCCTCGCACAGCAGGGACACGAACCAGCGGCCCGCACGGTCGCGGGACACGGTCACCGTCGTCGGCTCCGCCCCTTCGGGAAGGGGACGGGACCAGCGGATGTCCAGGGGCTCCGCGGTCTTCGCCAGCGTGAGCTGTCCGTTACGCCACGTGAAGGCGCTGCGGGTGTACTCGGCCGACGCCCTGGACTTTTTCCGCGACTTGTACCGCGGGTACTTCGACCGCTTGGCGAAGAAGTTGGCGAACGCCGTCTGCAAGTGCCGCAGCGCCTGCTGGAGCGGGACGGAGGACACCTCCGAGAGGAAGGCGAGTTCTTCGGTCTTCTTCCACTCCGTCAGCGCGGCGGACGACTGCACGTAGGAGACCCGGCGCTGCTCGCCGTACCAGGCTCGCGTGCGCCCCTCAAGCGCCTTGTTGTACACGAGGCGGACACAGCCGAACGTGCGGGACAGCTCAGCCGCCTGCTCGTCCGTGGGATAAAAGCGGTACTTGAAAGCCCGCTTGACCTGCTGCATCACGCCTCACACGCTATCAGTTCCCGTGTGAGCGGCGGGTGTCTGCCGGTGGTTGCAGACGCCGAACCGCCCTGGCGGCGATTCGCCCATCCCTGCCCTGCTCCGCAAGAGCTTCGTCTCCTCCCCGGTCTGAAGGCCGGGGTATCCACGAAGGAATTCTGATGACCGCGCCCATCCTCGTCGCCACCCTCGACACCCGCGGCCCCGCCGCCACCCTCGGCACGATCACCCGCGCCGTGCGGGCCGCGGAGGCCGCCGGATTCGACGCCGTCCTGATCGACGACCGGGCCGCCGCCGGCGTCCAGGGCCGGTTCGAGACGACGACGCTGACCGCCGCGCTGGCCGCCGTCACCGAGCACATCGGCCTGATCACCGCCCCGCTCCCGGCCGACCAGGCCCCCTACCACGTGTCCCGGATCACCGCCTCGCTCGACCACCTCGCCCACGGCCGCACCGGCTGGCTCGCGAGCACGGACACCACCGACCCCGAGGGCCGCACCGGCGAACTCATCGACGTCGTCCGCGGCCTGTGGGACAGCTTCGACGACGACGCCTTCGTCCACGACCGCGCCGACGGCCTGTACTGGCGGCTGCCCGCCGTCCACCAACTCGACCACCAGGGCAGGCACTTCGACGTGGCCGGCCCCCTCAACGTCGCCCGCCCGCCGCAGGGCCACCCCGTCGTCGCCGTCACCGGCCCCGCCCTCGCCGCGGCCGCCGACCTCGTCCTGCTCGACGAGGCGGCCGACGCCGCCTCGGTGAAGCAGCAGGCACCGCACGCCAAGATCCTCCTGCCGCTGCCCGGCCCGGCCGCCGAACTGCCCGCCGACAGCCCCGCGGACGGCTTCACGGTGGCGCTCACCGGCTCCGACGACCCGGTCCTGGCCGCGCTCGCCGCCCGGCCCGGCCGCCCGGACCGCACCGCGGCCACCACCCTGCGCGAACGCCTGGGCCTGGCCCGCCCCGAGAGCCGCCACGCCCTCACCACCGCCTGACGACCCGTCCGCCCGCTGCTTCCTGGAGAGTCATGTCCCGTCGCCTGTTCACCTCGGAGTCCGTGACCGAGGGCCACCCCGACAAGATCGCCGACCAGATCAGTGACACCGTCCTCGACGCCCTGCTGCGCGAGGACCCCGCCTCACGCGTCGCGGTCGAGACCCTGATCACCACCGGCCAGGTCCACATCGCCGGCGAGGTCACCACCAAGGCGTACGCGCCCATCGCCCAACTGGTCCGCGACACGATCCTGGCCATCGGCTACGACTCGTCCGCCAAGGGCTTCGACGGCGCCTCCTGCGGCGTCTCCGTCTCCATCGGCGCGCAGTCCCCGGACATCGCCCAGGGCGTCGACAGCGCCTACGAGACCCGCGTCGAGGGCGAGGACGACGAGCTCGACCAGCAGGGCGCCGGCGACCAGGGCCTGATGTTCGGCTACGCCACCGACGAGACCCCCTCGCTGATGCCGCTGCCCATCGAGCTCGCCCACCGCCTCTCGCGCCGGCTCACCGAGGTCCGCAAGGACGGCACCGTCCCCTACCTGCGCCCCGACGGCAAGACCCAGGTCACCATCGAGTACCAGGGCAGCCGCCCGGTGCGCCTGGACACCGTCGTCGTCTCCTCCCAGCACGCCGCCGACATCGACCTCGGCTCCCTGCTCACCCCCGACATCCGCGAGCACGTCGTCGAGCACGTCCTCGCCGCACTCGCCGAGGACGGCATCAAGCTCGAGACGGACAACTACCGCCTGCTGGTCAACCCGACCGGCCGTTTCGAGATCGGCGGCCCGATGGGCGACGCCGGCCTGACCGGCCGCAAGATCATCATCGACACGTACGGCGGCATGGCCCGCCACGGCGGTGGCGCGTTCTCCGGCAAGGACCCGTCCAAGGTCGACCGTTCCGCCGCGTACGCGATGCGCTGGGTCGCCAAGAACGTCGTCGCCGCGGGCCTCGCCTCCCGCTGCGAGGTCCAGGTCGCCTACGCCATCGGCAAGGCCGAGCCGGTCGGCCTGTTCGTCGAGACGTTCGGCACCGGCACCGTCGCCCAGGAGCGCATCGAGAAGGCCATCACCGAGGTCTTCGACCTGCGCCCCGCGGCCATCATCCGCGACCTCGACCTGCTGCGGCCCATCTACGCCGCCACCGCCGCCTACGGCCACTTCGGCCGCGAACTGCCCGACTTCACCTGGGAGCGGACCGACCGCGCCCACCGGCTCAAGGCCGCGGCCGGTCTCTGAGCCGGCCGGACCTGTGAGGAGACCTGACGTGCGCATCGCTGTCACCGGTTCCATCGCCACCGACCATCTGATGGTCTTCCCCGGCCGGTTCGCGGATCAGCTGATCCCCGACCAGCTCGCTCATGTCTCGCTCTCCTTCCTGGTCGACGCACTCGAGGTGCGCCGGGGCGGAGTGGCGGCCAACGTCGCCTTCGGCCTCGGCGGCCTCGGCCTCACCCCCCAGCTGGTCGGCGCCGTGGGCAGCGACTTCGCCGAGTACGAGGTCTGGCTCAAGGAACACGGCGTCGACACCGGCCCCGTCCTGGTCTCCACCGAGCGGCAGACCGCCCGGTTCATGTGCATCACCGACCAGGACTCCAACCAGATCGCCTCCTTCTACGCGGGCGCCATGCAAGAGGCCCGCGACATCGACCTGTGGCACCTGACCACCGGCAGCGTCCGCCCCGACCTCGTCCTGGTCTGCCCGAACGACCCGGCGGCGATGCTGCGCCACACGGCGGAGTGCCGCGAACTGGGCCTGCCGTTCGCCGCCGACCCCTCCCAGCAGCTCGCCCGCCTGGAGGGCAGCGAGGTACGCGACCTCGTCGACGGCGCCCGCTGGCTTTTCACCAACGAGTACGAGGCCGCCCTGCTGCTGGAACGCACCGGCTGGGAACACGCCGACGTCCTCGCCAAGGTCGGCGCCTGGATCACCACCCTCGGCGCCGCCGGCGTCCGCATCGACCGGGCCGGCCACGAACCCCTGACCGTCCCCGCCGTCCCCGACGCGCCCGCCACCGACCCCACCGGAGTCGGCGACGCCTTCCGGGCCGGGTTCCTCGCCGGCACCGCCCGCGGCCTGGACCTCACCGGCGCCGCCCGCCTGGGCTGCGTCCTTGCCGCCGAGGCCCTCGGCGCGGTCGGCTCGCAGTCCTACCGCACCGACCGGACCCGCCTGCTGGCCACCGCGGAACGCGCCTACGGCTTTGACGCCGCCCGTCTGCTCGTCTCAGGACTGGGGGACCAGCTGTGACCGGCACCCGTATCGACGCCCTGCGCGAAGCGCTCGCCACCCGGGTCGTGGTGGCCGACGGCGCGATGGGCACCATGCTCCAGGCGCAGGATCCGACGCTGGAGGACTTCGAGAACCTCGAGGGCTGCAACGAGGTCCTCAATGTCACCCGCCCCGACATCGTCCGCTCCGTCCACGAGGCGTACTTCGACGTCGGCGTCGACTGCGTGGAGACCAACACCTTCGGCGCCAACCACGCCGCACTGGGGGAGTACGACATCCCCGAGCGGGTCCACGAACTGTCCCAGGCGGGCGCCCGGATCGCCCGCGAGGTCGCCGACGCCTACACGGCCTCCACCGGGCAGCAGCGGTGGGTGCTGGGCTCGATGGGCCCCGGCACCAAGCTCCCCACCCTCGGCCACGCCCCCTACACCCTGCTGCGCGACGCCTACCAGGCGAACGCCGAGGGCCTCATCGCCGGCGGCGCGGACGCGCTGCTGGTGGAGACGACGCAGGACCTGCTGCAGACCAAGGCCGCGATCATCGGCGCCCGCCGCGCCATGGACGCCACCGGCAGCCGCCCGCCGCTGATCTGCTCGGTGACGGTCGAGACCACCGGCACCATGCTGCTCGGCTCCGAGATCGGCGCGGCGCTCACCGCGCTCGAACCGCTCGGCATCGACATGATCGGCCTCAACTGCGCCACCGGCCCGGCCGAGATGAGCGAGCACCTGCGCCATCTCGCCCGCCACTCCCGTATCCCGCTGTCCTGCATGCCCAACGCCGGACTGCCCGTCCTCGGCAAGGACGGCGCCCACTACCCCCTGACCCCCGCCGAACTCGCCGACGCGCAGGAGCAGTTCGTCGCCGACTACGGTCTGTCCCTGGTCGGCGGCTGCTGCGGCACCACCCCGGAGCACCTGCGCCGCATCGTCGAACGCGTCCGTGACCTGACCCCACCGGCCCGCGAACCGCGGCCCGATCCGGGTGCCGCCTCCCTCTATCAGGCGGTGCCGTTCCGTCAGGACACCGCGTACATGGCGATCGGCGAGCGGACGAACGCCAACGGGTCGAAGAAGTTCCGCGAGGCGATGCTCGAGGGCCGCTGGGACGACTGCGTGGAGATGGCGCGCGACCAGATCCGCGAGGGCGCCCACATGCTCGACCTGTGCGTCGACTACGTGGGCCGCGACGGCGTCGCCGACATGGCCGAGCTGGCCGGACGCTTCGCCACCGCCTCCACCCTGCCGATCGTGCTGGACTCCACCGAACTCCCGGTCCTTCAGGCGGGGTTGGAAAAGCTCGGTGGCCGTGCGGTCATCAACTCGGTCAACTACGAGGACGGCGACGGCCCGGAGTCGCGTTTCGCGAAGGTCACCGCGCTCGCGAAGGAGCACGGCGCCGCGCTGATCGCGCTGACGATCGACGAGGAGGGCCAGGCCCGCTCGGTGGAGCACAAGGTCGCCGTCGCCGAGCGGCTGATCGAGGACCTGACCGGCAACTGGGGCATCCACGAGTCGGACATCCTCATCGACACCCTGACCTTCACCATCTGCACCGGGCAGGAGGAGTCCCGCAAGGACGGCCTCAACACCATCGAAGCCATCCGGGAACTCAAGCGCCGCCACCCCGACGTGCAGACCACGCTGGGCCTGTCGAACATCTCCTTCGGCCTCAACCCGGCCGCCCGCGTCCTGCTCAACTCCGTCTTCCTCGACGAGTGCGTCAACGCGGGCCTCGACTCGGCGATCGTCCACGCCTCCAAGATCCTGCCCATCGCCCGGTTCGACGAGGAGCAGGTCACGGTCGCCCGCGACCTCATCCACGACCGCCGCGCCGAGGGTTACGACCCCCTGCAGAAGCTCATGGAGCTCTTCGAGGGCGTCTCCACCACGTCCCTGAAGGCCGGCAAGGCCGAGGAACTGGCGGCCCTGCCGCTGGAGGAGCGCCTGCAGCGCCGCATCATCGACGGGGAGAAGAACGGCCTGGAAGCCGACCTCGACGAGGCGCTGAAGGACACGCCTGCCCTCGCCATCGTCAACGACACCCTCCTGGCGGGCATGAAGGTCGTCGGCGAACTGTTCGGCTCCGGGCAGATGCAGCTGCCGTTCGTGCTGCAGTCCGCCGAGGTCATGAAGATCGCCGTCGCTCATCTCGAGCCGCACATGGAGAAGACGGACGCCGACGGCAAGGGCACCATCGTGCTGGCGACCGTCCGCGGCGACGTCCACGACATCGGCAAGAACCTCGTGGACATCATCCTGTCCAACAACGGCTACAACGTGGTCAACCTGGGCATCAAGCAGCCCGTCTCCGCGATCCTCGACGCGGCCAAGGAACACAAGGCCGATGTCATCGGCATGTCCGGCCTCCTGGTCAAGTCCACGGTGATCATGAAGGAGAACCTCCAGGAGCTCAACCAGCGGGGCATGGCCGCCGACTACCCCGTCATCCTCGGCGGCGCCGCCCTCACCCGCGCCTACGTCGAACAGGACCTCCACGAGATCTACGACGGCGAAGTCCGCTACGCCCGTGACGCGTTCGAGGGCCTGCGCCTGATGGACGCCCTCATCGGCATCAAACGCGGCGTCCCCGGCGCCGCCCTGCCCGAACTCAAACAGCGCCGCGTCAAGGCCACCCCGGCCGTCGTCGACGAACGCCCCCCGGAGCAGCCCACCCGCTCCGACGTCGCAGACGACAACCCCGTCCCCACACCGCCGTTCTGGGGCAGCCGCGTCGTCAAGGGCATCCCGCTGAAGGACTACGCCTCCTGGCTCGACGAGAGCGCCCTGTTCAAGGGCCAGTGGGGACTGAAGGCCGCCCGCGGCACCGGCCCCACCTACGAGGAGCTGGTGGAGTCCGAGGGCCGGCCGCGGCTGCGCGGCCTGCTGGACCGGCTGCAGACCGACAACCTGCTCGAAGCGGCCGTCGTCCACGGCTACTTCCCCTGCGTCTCCAAGGGCGACGACCTGATCATCCTCGGCGACGACGGCTCAGAGCGGACCCGCTTCACCTTCCCCCGCCAGAGCCGCGGCCGGCACCTGTGCCTGGCCGACTTCTTCCGCCCCGAGGAATCCGGCGAGACGGACGTCGTCGCCCTCCAGGTCGTCACCGTCGGCTCCCGGATCGGCGAGGAGACCGCCAAGCTGTTCGAGGCCAACTCCTACCGCGACTACCTCGAACTGCACGGCCTGTCCGTCCAGCTCGCCGAGGCGCTCGCCGAGTACTGGCACGCACGGGTGCGCGCCGAACTGTCGATCGCCGCCGCCGACCCCACCGGCCTCGACGGCATGCTCCGCACCGAGTACCAGGGCTGCCGCTACTCGCTCGGCTACCCCGCCTGCCCCGACCTCGAGGACCGTGCCAAGATCGCCGCCCTGCTCGAACCGGAACGCATCGGCGTCCAGCTCTCCGAGGAGTTCCAGCTCCACCCCGAGCAGTCCACCGACGCGATCGTCGTCCACCACCCCGAGGCGAGCTACTTCAACGCCGGAGGAAGAGCATGAGCACCCTGCGCGAGATCCTCGCCGCGCCGGGACCCTCGTTCTCCTTCGAGTTCTTCCCCCCGAAGACCGCCCAGGGCGAACGCACCCTGTGGAACGCGATCCGCCGTATCGAGCCGCTGGCACCGGCGTTCGTGTCCGTCACCTACGGCGCCGGCGGCTCCTCACGCGACCGCACCGTCGCCGTCACCAAACGCATCGCCGCCGAGACCACCCTGCGTCCCGTCGCCCACCTGACCGCCGTCGGCCACTCGGTCGCCGAACTGCGCCACATCATCGGCCAGTACGCGGACGCCGGCGTGCACGACGTGCTCGCCCTGCGCGGCGACCCGCCCGGCGACCCGAACGCGCCCTGGACCGCCCACCCCGACGGCTTCACCCACGCCCACGAACTCGTCTCCCTGGTACGCCGGTCGGGCGACTTCAGCGTGGGCGTCGCCGCCTTCCCCGAGCGCCACCCCCGCTCGGCCGACTGGGACGACGACATCCGCCACTTCGTCGCCAAATGCAAGGCCGGCGCCGACTACGCGATCACCCAGATGTTCTTCCACGCCGAGGACTACCTGCGGCTGCGCGACAAGGTCGCCGCCGCGGGCTGCGACACCCCGATCATCCCGGAGATCATGCCCGCCACCGACGTGAAGCAGATCGCCCGCTTCGCCCAGCTGTCCGGCGCCACCTTCCCCGCCCACCTCGCGGGCCGCCTCGAGGCGGCCCGCGACAACCCGGCCGAAGGCCACCGCATCGGCGTCGAGTACGCCACCGCGATGGCCGACCGGCTGCTGGCGGAAGGCGCCCCGGGACTGCACTACATCACCCTCAACCGCTCCACCGCGACGCTCGAGATCCACCAGAACATCCAGAACTCAAGGAGTGCACATGCCCTCGCAGCCGGCCGCTGATTTCACGGATTTCAAGGTCGCGGACCTTTCCCTGGCCGAATTCGGCCGCAAGGAGATCACTCTCGCCGAGCACGAGATGCCCGGCCTGATGTCGATCCGCAAGGAGTACGCCGAGGCCCAGCCGCTCGCCGGCGCGCGCATCACCGGCTCCCTGCACATGACCGTGCAGACCGCGGTCCTCATCGAGACGCTGGTCGCGCTCGGCGCCGAGGTCCGCTGGGTGTCCTGCAACATCTTCTCCACCCAGGACCACGCCGCCGCCGCGATCGCCGCCGCCGGCATCCCCGTCTTCGCCTGGAAGGGCGAGACGCTGGAGGAGTACTGGTGGTGCACCGAGCAGGCCCTGACCTGGCCCGGCCACGCGGGCCCCAACATGATCCTCGACGACGGCGGCGACGCGACCCTCCTGGTCCACAAGGGCGTCGAGTTCACCAAGGCCGGCGCCGTCCCCGACCCCTCCACCGCCGACAACGACGAATACCGCGTCATCCTCGAACTCCTGCACCGCTCCACCCTCGACTGGCCCGCTCTCGCCGCCGAGATCCGCGGTGTGACGGAGGAGACCACCACCGGTGTGCACCGTCTCTACGAGATGCACCGCGACGGCGCACTCCTCTTCCCCGCGATCAATGTGAACGACGCGGTCACCAAGTCGAAGTTCGACAACAAGTACGGTTGCCGGCACTCGTTGATCGACGGCATCAACCGGGCCACCGACGTCCTGATCGGCGGCAAGACGGCGGTCGTGTGCGGTTACGGCGACGTGGGCAAGGGCTGTGCGGAGTCGCTGCGCGGCCAGGGCGCCCGGGTGATCATCACCGAGATCGACCCGATCTGCGCGCTGCAGGCGGCGATGGACGGCTACCAGGTGACCACGCTGGACGAGGTGGTGGAGAGCGCGGACATCTTCATCACCACGACCGGTAACAAGGACATCATCATGGCCTCGGACATGGCCCGGATGAAGCACCAGGCGATCGTGGGCAACATCGGGCACTTCGACAACGAGATCGACATGGCCGGTCTGGCGCAGCTGCCGGGTGTGGTGAAGGACGAGGTCAAGCCGCAGGTCCACACCTGGACGTTCCCCGACGGCAAGGTCCTGATCGTGCTGTCCGAGGGGCGTCTGCTGAACCTGGGCAACGCGACCGGTCACCCCTCCTTCGTGATGTCCAACTCGTTCGCGGACCAGACCCTGGCGCAGATCGAGCTGTTCACGAAGCCGCAGGAGTACCCGACCGACGTCTACGTGCTGCCCAAGCACCTGGACGAGAAGGTCGCCCGGCTCCACCTGGACGCCCTCGGGGTCAAGCTGACCACCCTGCGCCCGGAGCAGGCCGCCTACATCGGCGTCGAGGTCGAGGGTCCGTACAAGCCGGACCACTACCGCTACTGACGCCTGTCGGCACCCGCGAAGGAGGGCTCGCACCGACGCGGGCCCTCCTTCGCGGCCTGCTGCTTGTCGAAAAGCTGTTTCACTGCCACGCCGATCACGCCGTGGGCGAGGGCGGCTTCGAGCGGAACGGCCTGGGCGGCCGGGATCTGCCAGGAGGCGGTGACGTACCAGCGGCCGCGTCCGGTGTCGTGGTGGATGCGGTAGGCCACCGCCCGGTGCGCGACCACCCGGTCCGCCCACTCGGAGCCCCGGTGCGCGAAGGAGACCTTTATGGCGAGTGCGTACCGTCCGTGCGCGGCGTTCGCCAGATACGCCAGCGGGGCCGGGAGCTTGATGCTGACGTCGCCTTCGGGGGTGATGCGGATCGTCTCGTTGCCGAACCTTTTCCCCGACTCACCATCCGCCTGGAGGAACCAGCGCTCGGCCTCCCACCGCCGGCGCCACTGGGCTGCGGTCAGCCCCGCATCGGCAAGGTGATGCCGGGTACGGGTCAGACGTCGGCCGCCGCGCACCACACGCACGACACCGGCCGCACGGTCGGCTCGTGCCCGCTCGAGCCGGTCCTCCAGCACCCGCAGGCGCCGGGTTTTGTGGAACCACTCGTGCGCGGAGCGGTAGCCGCCCGGGACCCGCCGGGTGCCTTTCTGTCCGACCGGCAGCGACAGCCGGTGAGCGATCGTCCTGATCCCGGCTTCGAGGCCCTGGATGTGCGCGGCCTGCCCGCGCCGGGCGAGCGCCCACTGATCGTGCGTGGCCTTCGTGATCGACCCCGCCCACCTCGACGACGACACCCCCGTCAACTCCCGCTTCCGGGCCGCCCACGACTCGGCTGAGTGCTCCAGCCCGTCAGCGCAGCGGGCCTTCAAGTCCCGCGAGGCGAGCGACCCGAGATGCGCACCCACCAGCCGCAACACCTCCTCGTCCCCGGCTGTCAGGCCCTTGAGCCGCGTACGCACTGCCACACCCGAAGGTCCGGTGACCACGAACGGCGCCGCCACCTCCCGCAGACCGCCCACCGTGCTCACCACCCCTCCTGTCCTGGACCACACACAACCGCCACCGCCCCAACGACCACCATCCGCAAAGGTCACCCATTCGACACACGAACCCCCGTCCACCCCGCGAGCCCTCACACACCACAGCCCACAACAACTCACCCCTACACGCCAGCACTCACTCATGCACGGTCACGCAGCAGCAGTTCACAACCCTCGCGGCCGCCGACCGCCCCTGTCGGAAGCACGAGGCGGTCCGCCACGCGTTGAAGTCGGAGCTGCTGTGGGCCGACCTCCAGCCCACCGACTCCGAGATTGTCGACGTCAGCTGCACCGTGGGCGACGGCCTGTTCGTCTACGAGGTTTTGGGCGCCGGCCGCTCCACGTACACAGACCTCCGCTCGGGCGCCACCCGCCTCCTCGAGATCAACCACACCCTGCCTTCGCCGGCCACCCGCCTCTACCTGGTCCTGTGTGAACCGCCCGCCGAGGACTGGTCGGCCGACACCGTCCGTGACATCTTCGGCGTCCACGTCCTGTGGCGCTCTCCAGGCAGCTGGGGCGGCGACGAAACGGAGATCGCCCTCGGCCGCGGCCAGGCATGACCTCTCCGTGCCGGCAGCCCCTCGGCGGTTGCAGTCAGACTTTGACGACGGTGACGCGTCCGGCGCACAGCGTGGCGAGGTCCTCGGGATCGGAAGTGAGGACAGTGACGGGGCCGGGCGCGGCCAGCGCGGTGGCGCTGAGCATGGCGTCGATGGCGTACTTGTGGCCGTGGAGACCGGCGTCGGCGAGGAGCGTGGCAGCATGCCGTGCGATCGACTCGCTGACCGGCTCCACGACGAGGCGGGAGAGTGTCCACTCCAGAGCCGGGCGGTTGATCCGAGGGTGGACCACTTCCACGAGCGTGGCCGCCGACGTGATGACCCGCAGGTCGTCGGCGCGGGCCAAAGCGAGCCAGCCGGTCACTGTGCGGTCGCGCAGGACAGCCTTGGCCAGTCCTTCGCTGTCGAGGACCAGAGTGCCGCCAGGGGTGGCGGGGGAGCGGGTCACGCGGCGTTCGCTCCACCCTGTCGCTGCTCACTGCGAGCCTGCTGGAGCTGGTCGCGGAGCGCCTGGATCTCCTCGTCCGTGACCGGGCCGTGCTCGGCTTCGGCGACCTGGATGAGTTCGTTCAGGTTGTCTCGCTCGATCTGGCGGGCGACGGCTGAGGCCACGTAGGCGGACAGGCCGGAAGGACCGCCGCGGGCCTTGGCGGCTTCGGCGATGTCGCGCGGCATGGTGATCGAGTACTTGCCGGTAGGCTCATTCATGCTGCTGATCCTACCTCTTATCCTCCCTGGTGTGGGAGGTGCTCGAGTGACGCGGTACGCCTACTGCCTGCAGTACGGGCGGTCCGGCACCCGTCCCCGGCCCGCCGGACCGCCGAGTGGAAGATCACCGGACCCGGCCGGACAGCGAGTGCGGCAGACAGGCCGCAGGGCGTTGACGACCGGCTCGGTGCGGAGGCCGTCGGCGCCGGCGCAGCCGACGACACGGAGGCGGTGCCGTTGACAGCGGCCAGGTGGAGCCGGCCCTCCCCGGAGTGATGCGGACATCCGAAGCAGAAGAACTACCCAGCGAACTTCGCGAGTTGGGCGCCGGAGGCGCGGAGAAGGCGCCGGGCACCGAAGTACGGCCCGCCGGCGCGGCCCGTCGCGCCCGCCTCGGACGGCCGACAGCCTCCGCCCCGCCCTCGAGACCCCGCCTCGACACGCTCGAGAACGGGCCCCGGGTGGTGGCCTCGGACAGGGCCCGATGCCTAGCCTGACCGGGCCGCACACCGCGCCCCGCTCCTCCTGAGACGCACGCTTATGGGGTTGAGCGTTTGGGCTATGGCTCGTCTCACCGCACTGGAGTTGACTCATCACCATGACGAACACACAGAACACGCAGACGACCGGAACCAGGACGACGCTCGTGATCGGCGGCACCGGCAAGACCGGCCGCAGGGTCGCGGAGCGGCTCACCGCACGAGGCCTTCCGGTGCGCGTCGGGTCACGCTCCGGCGAGCCGCGCTTCGTGTGGGAGGACTCCTCCACGTGGGAGGCCGCGCTCGAGGGCGTCGGCGCCGTCTACGTCACCTACTACCCCGACCTCGCCTTCCCCGGCGCCGACGAGCACATCGCCGCCTTCTCCAAGCTCGCCGTCGCCAAGGGCGCCACCCGCCTGGTGCTGCTCTCCGGCCGCGGCGAGGAGGGCGCCGTGATCGGCGAGAACAAGCTCAAGGAGTCCGGCGCCGACTGGACGATCGTGCGCTCCAGCTTCTTCAACCAGAACTTCGACGAGAGCTTCTTCCTCGAGCCCGTCCTGGCCGGCGAGATCGCCCTGCCCACCGGCGACGCGGTCGAGGCGTTCGTCGACGCCGACGACATCGCCGACGTCGTCGTCGCCGCCCTCACCGACCCGGCGCACATCGGCAAGACCTACGAGCTGTCCGGCCCGCGCCTGCTGAGCTTCCGCGACGTCGCCGACGAGCTCACCAAGGCCACCGGCCGCCAGATCCAGTACATCCCCATCACCAAGGACGAATACCGGGCCGCCCTGGTCGAGCACGGCCTGCCGGCCGACTTCGCCGAGCTGTTCGAGAACGTCCTCGACGGCCGCAACGCCCACCTGGTGCACGGCGTCGAGGAGGCCCTCGGCCGCAAGCCGAAGGACTTCGCCGACTACGCCAGGGAAGCCGCCGCCTCCGGCGTCTGGAACGTCTGACCCGGAGCCCCTGCCCCGGTGCCGCGACCGCGGACCGACGGACGCACCCGCGGCCGCGGCACCGGACCAGCCCGAGACACAGCCACCGTTCCTCTGGACTGAGCAGGAGTGATCTGCTCAGTCGCACGCCCCGAACGGTCTTGGGCGCACTGGTCCCCGGCGTACTCGACCCCGGGACGGCTCCACGCATCGGGTGCGCGGTCCGGGCCCGGGAGGCCGGTTCCCTGCGCGACCTGACCAGCTGGGTACGGCCAGAGGTGACGGGGAGGCCCTGAACCATCGCTCCGGTGGAGCAGGGGCCCCGCTCACCGGCACCGCACCCGGCGTCCCAGATCGCACGATCACGCTCACCCGGACAGCCCACGACGCCGCACGCCACGAAGCCGACCATCACACGAACGAGCTGAGTCGACCTCATACACGCTCAGCGGCAAACAGCTCCAACCCCCGAGGAGGCGGCCATGAGCACCCCCATGTCGAGCGAACGCCTCGACACCCTGCCCGGCCACTTCCACGGCTTCGCCCTGATGCACATCGCCATGCGCCGCGACGCGAACCGCCTGAGTGCCGCCGCACCCCGGCTCACCGCCCGCGGCCTGGCACCCGCCGCCACCTGGTGGCAGCGCCTGCGCGACGTCATCGACTGGCACCACCGCAGCGAGGACACCTTCCTGTGGCCCGAACTGCTCCGCAAACTCCCGCAGTTCCGGCCCCAGGCCGAACAACTCGCCGGCGACCACACCGAACTCGACCGGGCCATGGACCAGGTCACCGCCGCCCTCACCACCGCGGCCGGCCCGGCCGGCCTGAGCGGCGCCGCGGCGCACTTCGGCCAGGTCCTGAGCGACCACCTCGCCGACGAGGAGAAGACCGTCTTCCCCCTCTTCGCGCAACTGCCCGCCCGCGAGTACCTCGCCCTGGAACAGCGCCTGGTGCGCACCGCACCGCCCGGCGTCCTGACCTACCTGCCGCCGTGGATGTTCGACGGCGCCGACCGGCGCTCCGTCGACCTCGTCGCCGCCACCATGCCGCCCCCCGTGCGGCTGCTCGGCCGCACCGTCCTGCGCCGCCGCTACGAACGCGGCCTCGGCGCCGTCCTCGACCCCCGCTGACCCGCGCACCCCGCCCGGGACCACCCCCGCCCCGCCCGCCGGAAGGAAGCCCCTGATGTCCACGGCCGCCCAGCCCGCGCTCCACGCCGCCACCATCGCCATGGGCCTGAGCGCCGGCCTGTACTTCTCCTTCGACGTCTCCGTCCTGCCCGGCCTCGACCGCGGCGACGACCACACCTACGTGGCCGCCATGCAGAACATCAACGAAGCCATCGAGAACGGGCTGTTCGGACTTGTCTTCTTCGGCGCCTTCCTCGCCACCGGCATCGCCGGCGCCCGCCTGACCCGCATCGGACAGCGCACCGCCGCCCGCTGGACCTGGGCCGCGCTCGCCCTCTACACCGCCGCCGTGGTCCTCACCATGCGCATCAACGTCCCCCTCAACAAGCGCCTCGCCGCCGGCGGCCTGCCCGAGGCGGCGGGCGAACTCGCCGCCCTGCGGGACACGTTCAAGAAGACCTGGGCGCCCTCCAACGCCGCCCGCACCCTCGCCTGCACCGCCGCCCTGCTCTGCCTCGGCCGTGCACTGTCGACGCTGCGCCACTGACACCGGCGCACGCGCCCCCGAAAAGCTGCGCCCGTCCTGCCGGACGTCCCCCGCACGGCAGGGCGGGCGCGACCCCTTCCGTCCCCAGAGGCCTCCCACGCCTCGCTCCCAGCCGATGGGTTGACACACGTGGATGCTCTCACCGGCCTGCTCGAAGGCCCCAAGGCCCGCGGCGCGTTCCTGATCAAATCGGTCTTCAGCCCGCCGTGGGCGCTGCGCGTCGAGGACCGTGCCCCCATCTCCCTGGTCACCATGGTCCGCGGCGACGCCTGGGTCCTGCCCGACCGCTCCACGCCCGCGCTGCTGCGGCCCGGCGACGTCGCCGTGCTGCGCGGCCCCGACCCGTACACCATCGCCGACGAGCAGGGCACCGGCGTGCAGATCGTCGTCGGCCCCGAACAGCGCTGCAACACCACCGAGGGCGAGGACGTCACCGACACCATGGCGCTCGGGGTGCGCACCTGGGGCGACACACTCGGCCAGGGATCGTCCGTGATGCTCAGCGGCACCTACCAGGCGCCCAGCGAAATCGGCCGCCGGCTGCTGAACGCGCTGCCCGCCCTGCTGGTGCGGCCCGCCGGCGCCGAGGACAACGCGCTCGTCGCCCTCCTCGCCGACGAGATAGGCCGCGACGAACCCGGCCAGGAACTCGTCCTGGACCGGCTGCTGGACCTGCTCTTCGTCAGCGTGCTGCGCGCCTGGCTCGCCGCACCGGGCGCCGGCGCCCCCGCCTGGTACCGGGCCCAGTCGGACCCCACGGTCGGCCCCGCGCTGCGCCTGCTCCACGACAACCCGGGCCAGCCCTGGACGGTGGAACTGCTCGCCCGCAAGGTCGGCGTCTCCCGCGCGGGCCTGGCCCGCCGCTTCACCACCGTGGTGGGGGAGCCGCCGATGTCCTACCTGGCCACCTGGCGGCTCACCCTCGCCGCCGACCTGCTGCGCGAACCGGACGCCACGGTGGCAGGCGTCGCCCACCGCGTCGGCTACAGCAGCGCGTTCGCGCTGAGCTCGGCGTTCAAACGGGTACGGGGCATGAGCCCGCAGGAGTACCGCACCAGCCGCGCCGGCGAACAGGAGATGCCCACAGGCACCCCCGCCCAGACCGTCGTCCTGGGCACCGGCTGACCCGCCGCGCCTCCCGCCCCCGGGGCGGCCGGGGGAGGGGTGCAGACAGCGGCGCGGGCGCCGGCCCGCCGGAATCCTCCGGCGGCCCGGCGCCCGCGCGCCCGGTACGACGTCCCGCTCAACCCGGCCGGCCGGCCACCTCGCCCACCGCCCGCACGACCGCGTCGGGGGCCTCCAGCGGCAGCATGTGACCGGCGCCCTCGATCTCCTCGAACCGGGCGCCCGGCAGGGCCTTCGCCACCGCCCGGCCCAGTGCCGGGGCGATGACCTTGTCGGCGCTGCCGGCCAGCACCACCGCCGGGACACGGACCCGGGCCAGCTCCTCGCGCAGGTCCATGCCCCGCGAGGAGGCGAACGCCTCGGCCCGCACCTGCGGCGAAGCGGCCGCGAACATCTGCCGGTTGACCTCCCCGGCACGGGCGTCGGCCCGCTTGCCGAGCATGTTCTGCCCCAGCAGCAGACGGCCCAGCGCGGGCCGGCCCACCGCCCACGAGAACAGGGCGCTGCCCATCATCTTCACTTCGCTGTCGGGCGTGTCCTGGTCGTGCGCGGCGGTGCCCAGCAGCACCAGAGCGCCCAGCCGGGCCGCGGGCGAGACGGCGTACGCCATCGCCGCGAACCCGCCGCCCGAGTGCCCCACGACGATCGTGTCGCCGGGCGCCCCGACATGCTCCAGGACCGCGCCCAGATCCGCTCCCAGCCGGGGGACCGAGAACGGCTCCCGGCCGGACGTGGAGGCGCCGTGACCGCGCAGGTCGTACAGCACGACCCGGTGCCCCTCGCGGATCAGCCGGTCCGCGACCGTGCCCCACACCCGCCGGGCCGCGGCCCAGCCGTGCGCGAGGACCACCGTGCGGCCCGACGGCGCGCCCAGCGGGGCGAGGACGCTCACCGCCAGGCGGGCGCCGTCGTCGGTGACGAGCGCGCTCTCCGTGGCGGGCGGCGCCGTCGTCGTCGTCATCGCGCCGCCTCCTTCTCCCTCGCCGCCAGCACGCCGTTCAGGGCGGTGAACGCGGCGCTGGTGGCCTTGGAGTGCTCCGCGCCGATGTCGGCGACCTTGGCGAGCACCTTCAGCCAGCCGTGCGGACGGCCCCGGAAGTGCATGCCGAGCCGGGTGCGGCGCCCGCCGTCCAGCGGTTCGAGCAGGAAGTCGCTCGGCCCGCGGAAGACCCCCTCGACGTACTCGACCGACAGTCGCCTGCCCGTCTCGACAGCCGTCGTGCGGGAGGTGAACCGCAGCTTCGGACCGCCCTTGTCGACGCCCTTGGTGTGGACCGTCACCTTGACCTCGCCGCCCACCTCGTCCGGTGAACCGGACGTGGCGGCGAAGGTGTTGGCCGGCACCCACCATTGCGCGCCGCCGCGGAACTCGGCGAGCAGCGCGTCCCAGACGACGTCCGGCGGAGCGTCGAGGACCGCCTCGTCGATCAGGTCGTAACCTGTCATGCCACCTTCTCCTGTCGGTGTGCGGGTCAGGGGTCCGCGGCCGGACGTCAGCCGAAGAAGCCCTGACCGGGGGTGAGGATGTTCGCCGGGTCGTAGCGCCGCTTGGCCCGGCACAACTCCTCCCAGCGGTAGCCGAAGTGCGTCCTCCAGTCGGCCTGGGTCATCCGGGGGATCGCGCCGACCAGGTACCGCTTGGCACCCAGCGCCACGGCCTTGTCGTACAGGCGGCGGTTCTGCTCGAGCATCTGCGAGATGTTCGGGTCGCCCGGGTCGGGGAACCGCAGCAGGTCGAAGAGGTAGCCGACGGACTCGTTCGGCTGCACCGCCAGCGGCCGGGTGATCTTGCCGGTGTAGTACGGGTAGAACAGCAGGAACCCGCCGCCCAGGTCGCCGACGGTCAGCTCCTGCTCCACCATCTGCATGAACGCCTTGGTCTTGGACGCCGGCAGGAACAGGCTCAGCCACGGCTTGGGCTGGTACCAGTGGCCGGTCTCCTTCAGGTAGACCTCGTAGCCGTCGAGCCGGAACATGTAGTCCCGGTAGGCGACGTCCTCGATGACCGCCTGGGCCCGGTTGTCGCGCAGTCCGGCCAGCAGGGCCGCCCGGTCGGGGACGGCGGTGCCGGAGTAGTTGGCGGCGACCTCCATCTTGTAGCGCCAGCCGGTGTCGTCGGCGCGGCGCAGCATCTCGCCGGCCTGGATGTGGAACCGGTTCTCCGCCATGACCTTCTCGCCGTCGGCGAGGTAGGTGGCCAGGTCGTCGTAGAAGAGGCTGAAGACGACCGACCGCTGGGGTGCGGGGGCGAGCTTCACCTTGGCCCGCAGGATGATCGCCGTCTGCCCGCCGCCGGAGAGGATCGAGTGGAACAGGTCCGGCCGCGCGGACGCGGAGACGGTGACGAGCTCACCGGTGCCGGTGACGACATCCATGGAGTGGACGGTGTCGGCCAGCAGGCCGAACTTCTGCACCGTGCCGCCGATGCCGCCGATGGAGACGGTGCCGCCGATGGACAGGTGCAGGTAGTCGGGCAGCGCCGGCGGTGTCTTGCCGACCTTCAGCGCGGCGTCTGTCAGCTGTCCCCAGGTGACACCGGCCTCGACGACCGCGTTGGTCGAGTTGATGCTGAGGATCTTCGACATGGCGCGGGCGTCGATGGATATGCCGCCCTGCGGCACGGCCGCCTGGCCGTACACGGAGTGCGACTCCATGTCGTCGCCGGTGCCGCCCTGCCCGTTGACGGCGATCTTCAGCTTGTTGGTCCGGGCGTAGTTGACCATTTTGACGATGTCCTGGTCGGAACCAGGACGCAGGACCGCCCACGGCGCGGACGGCTTCAGCCGCCCGAAGTCCTGGCGGAATCTGTCCAGGTCGGTAGCCGACGTGGTCAGCGTCCCGTCCAGGGCGGGCACTTGCCGGACGTCGATCCGGTGGCCGGCGTCGACCTCGGCGGCCGTCGCCCACGACTGGTTGGCGACGCTCCAGCCGACCACCGTTGCGGCGATGCCGCCCAGTACCTTGCGCCGCGAGAGTGCGTTGTTCATTTCTGTCCTCCGACCCATTCCAGCAGGACC
Organism: Streptomyces pristinaespiralis; assembly: GCF_001278075.1. Taxonomy (GTDB): domain Bacteria; phylum Actinomycetota; class Actinomycetes; order Streptomycetales; family Streptomycetaceae; genus Streptomyces; species Streptomyces pristinaespiralis. The sequence goes on from NZ_CP011340.1 coordinate 8,341,206, forward strand.
GATCCCCAGGTCATGCCCGCGCCGAAGCCGGCCAGCAGGACCAGGTCGCCGTCGTTGATGCGGCCTTCGTCGAGTGCCTCGGTCAGGGCGATCGGGATCGACGCGGACGCGGTGTTCCCGTACTTGTGCAGATTGGTGACCAGGGCCTCGGGCCGCAGGCCCGTGTGGCTGAGGATCGAGTTGATGATCCGGATGTTCGCCTGGTGCGGGATGACGTGGCGGACGTCGGCCGCCTCGACCTTGGCGCTGGTCAGCGTCTCCCGCACCGTGCGGACGGTGTAGCGCACGGCGTTGAGGTAGATCTCGTTGCCGTTGATCTGTGCGTAGTGCAGCCCCTGGCGGACGGTCTCCTCCGTGGTCGGCATCCGGCTGCCGCCGGCCAGGACCTTGAGGCTGCCGGCGCAGCTGCCGTCGGCGCCCAGGTTCCAGCCCAGCACCGGGTCCGACGGGGCCGGCCGGAGCACCACCGCGCCCGCGCCGTCGCCGACGAGGATCGACAGGTCCCGGTCGGCGGGGTTGGCGGTGAGGGTGTGGGTGTCGGAGCCGATCAGCAGGATCGGCCGCGGGTCGATCTTGATGAGGGCCATGGCCTGGACGAGGCCGTAGACGAAGCCCGCGCACTCGGAGTTGACGTCGTGCGCGCTGCCGGCGATGCCCAGTTCGTGGTGGACGAACGCGGACGTCGCCGGCGACGGCTGCTCGGGGGTGGCGGTGGCGACGATCAGATGGGCGATGTCGCCGCCGCTCAGCCCCGCCTTGTCCAATGCGCGCCGGCCGGCCTCGACAGCGAGGGAGGCGGTCGTCTGGCCGGGCCCGACGGCCCGCCGTTCGTGGATCCCGCACCGGCTGACGATCCAGTTCTCGTCGACGCCGAAGCGCTGCGCGAGCTCCGTGCTGGAGACCACGCGTTCGGGTACGGCCATGCCCCACCCGGTGATGTCGAAGCCGTTCACAGGACTCTCCCCTGATCAGGCCTGGGCGGGCACGAGCTGGACGATCCGGTCGTGGACGACGCGCAGCGTGGTGGTGTCGTCGATGTCGGCGAACAGCGACTCGTCGGCCGGGATGTGCGGGTACTGGTTCTGGAACCCGTACAACCACTCCATCAGGTCCAGCGAGTCGACGTCGGCGATGTGCTGGAGCGGCTGGTCCGGGTCGACCTTCTGGGCGCCGGAGACGGCCTCGAGCTGGCTCGCCAGTTCTTCGACGGTGGGCAGCGACATGGGGTTCGGTCCTCTCTCGCAAGGCTTGGGGTGTTACGCCTAGGAATCGAACCGGCAGCCGCGCAAGCGGGGCGCAACAGCGCCGGCCCGGCGCCGTCTTGCACATCTGTTGCGAGCACTTCGCTTTCCTCGACCCCGACAGCCGCGCACCCCGACAGGAGTTGAGGAAGAGATGACGACGGTCGCTGACAGGTCGGTCCCCGAGGTCGACGCGATCAGGCACCACTACGAGGTGAGCAACGACTTCTACCGCCTCCTGCTGGGGCCGACGATGATGTACTCGGGCGGCTACTGGGAGGAGGGCGAGGGCCTCACCGAGGCGCTCGACGAGGCCCAGGAGCGCAAGCTCGACCGGTTCGTCGAGCTCGCCGGCGCCGCCGGCAGCCGGCGGGTGCTGGACGTGGGCTGCGGCTGGGGCACCATGCTCAACCGGCTCACCACCGTCCACGGCGTCGAGCAGGCCGTCGGCCTGACGCTGAGCCGCACCCAGGAGGCGTTCATCGCCGGCCTGGACAACCCCCGCATCACCACCCGCGTCGAGTCGTGGGAGGACCACACCACCGACGACCCCTACGACGCGGCGTTCTGCATCAACGCGCTGGAGCACTTCGTGTCCTCCACGCTCCCGCCGCGCGAGCGGACCAAGAAGTACCGGGTGTTCTTCAACAAGGTCGGCGCGGCCCTCAAGCCGGGCGGCCGCTTCGTGCTGCACACCATGACCGCGGAGGCGCTGCCGATGAACCGGCAGCTGCTGGACGACCTGAAGTTCCTCCAGCGCTCCGAGTTCGAGAACTGCCACATCCCGCACCTGCACGAGCTCACCCAGGCCGCTGAGGGCCTGTTCGACGTGGTCGAGATCGTCAACGAGCGCGAGTCGTTCGCCGTCGCCTGCCGCGCCTGGCTGGAGCTGCTGGCCGCCCGCCGGGACGAGGCCGTCGCCCTGGAGGGCGAGGAGGTCGTGGCCCGCTTCGAGCGCTACCTCGACATCTTCGCGTACACCCTCGAGGACAAGTTCTTCAACAACTTCCGCGTCACCATCGCGCGCCGCTAGAGGAGGCCCACGTGACGAGCATTCTGGAACCCGCGCGCAGCGACGGGAGTCCTTCGCCCGGCGGGCGGGCGACGGGCGGCGGCCCCACCCGGCATCTGCGCGTCGCGGTCATCGGCAGCGGCTTCTCCGGCCTCGGCATGGCGGTGCGCCTGCTGCAGAAGGGCATCGACGACTTCCTCGTCTTCGAGCGGGCCTACGAGGTCGGCGGCACCTGGCGGGACAACTCCTACCCGGGCGCGGCGTGCGACGTGATGTCGCACCTGTACTCGTTCTCCTTCGCGCAGAACCCGGGCTGGAAGTCCACGTTCGGCAAGCAGGCGGAGCTGTACGAGTACCTGCGCGACGTCGCCGACCGGTTCGGGGTACGCCCCTACATCCGCTTCGGACACGAACTGCTCGCCGCCCGCTGGGACGAGACCGCCCGCCGCTGGCACGTGAGCACCTCCCAGGGTGACTACACCGCCCAGGTGCTGGTGTCGGGCACCGGCTATCTCTCCGAGCCGGCCGTGCCCGCCATCGCCGGCCTGGAGGACTTCGAGGGGACCGTGTTCCACTCCTCGCGCTGGAACCACGGGCACGACCTCACGGGCCGCAACGTCGCCGTCATCGGCACGGGCGCCTCCGCGATCCAGTTCGTGCCGAAGATCCAGCCGGAGGTGGGGCGGCTGGACCTGTACCAGCGCACCCCCGCGTGGATCGGGCCGAAGAACGACAAGCCGACCAGCGCGCTGCAGTCGAAGCTGCTGCACAACGTCCCCGGCTACCAGCGCTTCCGCCGCAACTTCAACATGTGGGGCCGTGAGGTCCTGGCGTTCGTGATGAAGCGGCCCAAGGTCGCGGGCAAGATGCAGAAGATGGCCAGCGACCATCTGGCGAAGTCCGTCGCGGACGAGGAGCTGCGGGCGAAGCTGACGCCCGACTACGTGATGGCGTGCAAGCGCCTGCTGTTCTCCAACACGTGGTACCCGGCGATCCAGCAGCCCAACGTGGACCTGGTCACCGACGGCATCGACCATGTGCGGGCCAAGTCGATCGTCTCCCGCGACGGCACCGAGCGGGAGGTCGACACGATCATCCTCGGCACCGGCTTCAAGGCCACCGACCGGCCCGTCGCCGGCCGGATCACGGGCCGCGAGGGCCGGCTGCTGCGGGACGTGTGGAGCGAGGGCGGCATGGCCGCGCACCGCGGCACCACGGTCGCCGGGTTCCCGAACCTCTTCCTGCTGCTGGGCCCCAACACCACGCTGGGGCACTCCTCGCAGGTGGTGATGATCGAGGCGCAGATCGGCTACGTCATCGACGCGCTGGGGCACATGGACAAGCGCGGCCTGGCCAGTGTCGAGGTCCGCGCCGAGGCCCAGCAGCAGTGGAACGAGCAGCTGCAGGGCCGGCTCGAGGGCACCGTGTGGAACGCCGGGAACTGCAAGAGCTGGTACCTGGACGAGCACGGCCGCAACCCGTCGATCTGGCCCACCTACACGTGGCGGTTCCGCCGCGCGACGCGCCGTTTCGACCTGGGCGAGTACCAGCTCGCCACCACCGTCAACGCCGGCCGTCCGGCGCTGGACCACGCCTGACGCCACGCGGCCGGCCGGCCCGCGGGCCCGTCCCGCGCGGCGGCCGGCCCTGACGGCGGATCACTTTTCCCTGCCCTGCCCGGCAGGAGTCGGTTCCGCCGTGAAGGGCGGAGTATCCACGGAGGTATGCGATGAGTAAGGGCCCACAGACCGGAAACCGCCCCGAGCAGCCGGTGGCCCTGGTCACCGGCGCCTCGGGAGGCCTCGGCCAGGCCCTGGCCCTCGAACTGGACGCGCTGGGCTGCCGGGTCGCCGTCCACTACAACAGCTCGAAGGACGCGGCCCGCGCCGTGCAGGACAAACTCACGAACGACTCGGTCCTCGTCAGCGGCGACGTCGGCGACTACGCCGCCGTCACCGCGCTGTACCAGGAGATCGGCGAACGCCTCGGCCCCGTCGACGTCCTCGTCAACAACGGCGCGATCCGCAAGGACGCGCTGATGGCGATGCAGAACCCGGACGACTGGGCCCAGGTCATCCGGACCAACCTGATCGGCTCGTTCCACACCGCCCGCGTCGCCGTTCCGCACATGCTGCGCCAGAGATGGGGCCGCGTCATCAACGTGGTCTCGCCGTCGGGCCTGATCGCGACCGCGGGACAGACGGCGTACTCCGCCTCCAAGGCGGGCCTGATCGGCTTCACCCGCACGCTGGCCGCCGAGTGCGGCCGGCGCGGGGTGACCGTCAACGCCCTCTCCCCGGGCTTCATGATCACCGGCATGACCAAGGACCTCCCCGACCGCGTCGTCGAGGGCATGGAGGACAAGGCCCCCATCCCGCGCTTCGTGACCGTGGAGGAGGTGGCCCGCAGCGCGTCCCTGTTCCTCGACCAGGACTGCATGACGGGCCAGGTGATCAGCATCGACAGCGGCGTCTCCATCACCTGACCACCCCCCGCTGCCCGGCGGCCCGCCGCCCCCCTTCGACCGGGGGGCCGCGGGCCGCTTCCACGTCTCCGCGTGCCCGCGCCGACCCGCCCCCCACGGGCCCGGCCCCGCCCCGCCGCCCGCACTGCGGTGCGCCGCGCATGCCGACGCCGGGTGGCCCGGCACCTGGACGGCGCCGGGCCCGCCCGGCCAGGGACCCGCCACGTCGGCGCCCGCCGCCCGGGCGGGGGCTCGGCCGCCGGTACGGGGGAGTGGAACCGCCGCCACCGGGCCGCGTACCCGGCGGCGTTGTCCCTGGGCCCCAGGGCGGGCCGACGGCTCGAACGGGTCCAGCGCGTCGGCCGTCATCTGCCCGGCGGGGCCCGGCGGACGATGCGGCGAGCTCACCCCCCGGCCTGGGGCCGATTCCACGTCTGCTCGGTCACGGCGGCCGGCGCGGACCGCCGGCTCGCGGGCGGCGAGCCCCCGCCGCCCGCGCTGCGGTGCGCGCGCATGCCGACGCCGGGCGGGCCGGCACCTGGAGGGTGCCGGGCCGCCCGGCGTCGGGGTGGATCAGCGTGCCGGCAGCGGCGCCACCGCGGGCGGTGGTGTCAGTGCCTCGAACGCTCCCATCAGCAGCGGGTCCAGCGCGTCCGCCGTCATCCGCCCCGCAGGGGCCCGCCGGCGCGGGCCGGCGGGTTCGGCGCGCAGGAGCTCCAGATAGGCGGCCTGTGTCTCGGCCGCCGGGTCGATGCCCAGCTCGTCCGCGAGGACCTCCCGCAGCTGCTGGTAGGCGCGCAGCGCGTCCGCCCGGTTGCCCGCTGCGGCGTGCGCCGTCATCCGGCAGCGGTGCGCGCTCTCGCGGAACGGCGCGCGCCGTACCGCCTCGTCGGCGTAGCGCACCGCGTGGTGCTCCGCGCCCAGCGCCGACGAGGACAGGCTCGCCAGCTCCAGTGACATCAGGCGCAGTTCGTCGACCCGCTCACGAACGGCGTTGACCCACTCGCCTTCGTGCGCCGGCAGGAACGAGCCGCGCAGGTTGGACACGGCGCCCGCCGCGAGCTGGTGCGCCACCGCGTGGGCACCGTCCGCGAAGGCCGTCCTCGCTTCCGTCATCGCGGCTTCCGCCGCCTCCAGGTCGACCGCCGCGTCGTCCGGCAGCCGCAGGACGTACCGCCCGCTCTGGGCGATCAGTGGTGTCCCGCCCGGTTTCTGCAGCGGGCCGGTGACATAGGCGCGGACCCGGCTCACCACACTGCGCAGCGCGGACGCCCAGGTGTCGGGCAGTCCTTCCGGCCACACGGTGTCCGCGAGCTGGTCGCGGCTGGTTCCCGACGTTCGCTCCAGTATCAGTCGAGCGAAGGCCACTTGTGCCTGCGCGCTCGACAGGTGCTGGGGCGCCGTCCCGTCGTGTTCGATGGTGACAAGACCTACGAGTCTGATCAGCAACGCTGAGTCCCCCAAGACTTCGGCTGCACGCGGTCATCACACGTGCGGGGGCGCGATTCAGGAAAGGGAGGCCGCGAATTCGCGCCCCGGCTTCGCAGCCAGATCTCTGTTCGTACTCACTTTCCCGTGGATTCGACCGTACCGGCCAATTGTCGCCACATTCAACCGTGGCCAAAAACATACCGGGGGGAATAACTGGGAATCAGCGCCTCCGGTATTCGTTTCGAAGGTCGACTTCCCACGCCACAGCGGTAATTGCGCTGTCGAAATCCGTGTTGCGCCCGCCTTGCGGCCCGGCGCATAGAAAGGACGGCGCGCCTGGACCAACCGAGAAGTGGATGAGGAGACGCACGTGAACGCATCTGGAGGATGGGAACGCCTCGAGCCGAAGCTGGCGGCAACACAGCGCCGCGTCCAGGCACTCGAATGGGAACCCGACCGCCGCAACAGCTTCGTCGCATACACCGTCGAACGCGACAGCGCCTACGCCGACCTCGACGGCCGCCGGCTGCTCATGATGTCCGGCTACAGCTACCTCGGCCTGGCCGGCGACGAACGTGTCGTCGCCGCCGCCAAGGCCGCCGTCGACCTCTACGGCACCGGCAACCACGGCGTGCGCGCCCTGGCCGGATCCATACCCCTGCACGAGGAACTCGAGGCGGAGGTCGCCCGGTTCGCGGACCGCGAGGCGTCCATGGTCTTCGGCTCCGGCTACGCCGCCAACACCGGCACCGTCGGCGGCCTCGTCGGCCCCGGCGACACCGTCTTCATCGACAAGTACGACCACGCCTCCATCGTCGACGGCTGCCGCCTGTCGGGCGCCACCGTCACCCGCTTCCGCCACAACGACGTCGACCACCTCGAGCGCCGGCTGCGCGCCGCGAGCCCCGACGGCGTACGCCTCGTCATCGTCGACAGCGTCTACTCCATGGACGGCGACATCGCCCCCCTGCCCGAACTGCGCAAGGTCTGCGACGAGCACAACGCCCTCCTCATGGTCGACGAGGCCCACGCCCTCGGTGTCATCGGCGCCACCGGCCGCGGCATCGAGGAGCACTTCGACTGGCAGGCCCGGGTCGACGTCAAACTCGGCACCCTCTCCAAGGCCATCCCCTCCATGGGCGGCTGGGTCGCCGGCCCCGCCGAACTCATCGGCCACCTGCGCTACGCCGCACGCCCCTTCCTGTTCTCCGCCGCCCTCGGACCCGCCCAGGCCGCCGCCGCCCTCGAGTCGCTGCGCATCCTGCAGCGCGAACCCGAACGCGTCGCCCACATCCAGCACCAGTCCGCCCGCCTGCGGAAGATCATCAACGCCGAGGGGCTGCGCACCCAGGACAGCGAGACCGCCGTGCTGCCGCTCATCGCCGGCTCCGACGACGCCGCCTACGACCTGGCCACCACCTGCCGCAAGAACGGCGTCATCGGCCTGCCCGTGGTCACCCCCGCCGTCCCCAACGACCTCGCCCGCCTGCGGATCGCGGTCACCGCCCGCCACACCGAGGCCGACATCGACTTCGCGGCCCAGGCGTTCCTCACCTCCGCCCGCGAGTGCGGCATCCTCCCGGCCTGACCCGGCCGGCCCGTACACCCAGGGAAACAGGAACGGGAAACCAACCATGGCAACCTCCACCCCACCCCCGGTCGTGATCACCGGCATCGGCGTGGTCACACCGGCGGGCTGCACCCCGGACGCACTGTGGGCCGCGCTGCGCGCCGGCCGCTCCACCGCCGCCCGCCTCACCCACCTCGACCTCGACCGCCACCGGGTACGGATCGGCTGCCGCGTCAGCGGACTCGACGACGTCGGCCTCGTCGGCGCCAAGGACGCCCGACGGATGGACCCGTTCGCCCTGTACGGAACCACCGCCGCCCTCGCCGCCCACCGCGACGCGGGCGCCCCCGCCCCCGACCCGCACCGCACCGCCGTCGTGGTGGGCAACGCGGTCGGCGGCCGGGCCACCAGCGACCTGGAGTCCGCCCACTTCTCCGAACACGGCCCGCACCGCGTCAACCCGCTGATGCCGCTGATGACGATGCCCAACGCGGCCGCCGCCCAGATCGCCATGCGCCTTTCCTGGACCGGCCCCGCCACCACCATCGCCACCACCTGCGCCAGCGGCGCCGACGCGATCGGCCAGGCCCGGCTGCTGCTGCAGACCCACCGCGCCGACGTGGTCATCGCCGGCGGCTGCGAGTCCACCCTCACCCCCGTCACCCTCGCCGGGTTCGGCAACCTCAACGCCGTGTCCCTGCGCAACGACGAACCCGAGCAGGCCAGCCGCCCCTTCGACGCGGACCGCGACGGCTTCGTGATGGGGGAGGGCGCCGGCTTCGTCGTCCTCGAACGCGCCGACGACGCCCGCGCCAGAGGCGCCCGCCCCTACGCCGAGGTCGCCGGCTACGGCGCCACCTGCGACGCCCACCACCTGTCGATGCCGCTGCCCGACGGCTCCGGCGCCGCCGGCGCCATGACCGCCGCCCTCGCCGACGCCGGCCTCACCCCCGCGGACATCGCCCACATCAACGCCCACGGCACCTCCACACCCCACAACGACCGGGCCGAAGCGGCCGCCCTGGCCAAGGTGTTCGGCACCGGCTGCCCGCCGGTCACCGCACCCAAGGGCGTCCTCGGCCACCTGATCGGCGCCGCCGGCGCCGTCGAGGCCGTCGCCGCCGTCCTCGCCATGCGCGAACGCGAGGTACCGCCCACCGCCAACCACCACCGCCTGGAGCCAGGAATGGACATCGACGTGGTCCACCACCGCCCCCGAACCATCGCCTCCGGGCCCGCCCTGTCGAACTCGTTCGGCTTCGGCGGCCACAACGCCGCCCTGGTGGTGGCGCCGGTTTGACTTCTCCCCTCCTGAAGGAGGGGATTCTCACGGCTCGCGCTGTGAGGGTTTCTGCTTCGTTGCCGACTGCCCCGTCCGGGAGGTCTCCCGTTGAGGTCTTACACCAGCTCCACAGACAGACACGGCCAGCCCGGCCGCCAGAAGATTCTTCGCGGCGTTCACGTCCCGGTCATGGGTCGTGCCGCAGGCACACGTCCAGGTGCGGACGCTCAGCGGCATCCTGCCCTGCAGGGCGCCGCAGTCGGAGCACAGCCTGGAGGAGGGGAACCAGCGGTCCACGGCCACCAGGTTTCGCCCGTACCAGGCACACTTGTACTCCAACATGGTGCGCAGCTCGGACCAGGCCGCATCGCTGATGGCACGGGCGAGGCTGCTGTTCTTGACCATGTTGCGCACGGTCAGGTCCTCGATCACGAGCGTTTGGTTTTCGCGCACGAGTCGAGTGGTCAGTTTGTGCAGGGCGTCACGGCGGCGGTCCGCAATTTGTGCATGAATCCGTGCCACTTTGCGCCGGGCCTTGGCCCGGTTGGTGCCGTTGCCCCTGGACCTGCGGGACAGTGCCCGCTGTGCCTTGGCGAGACGGGAACGGTCACGGCGTTCGTGCCGTGGGTTGGAGATCTTCTCACCGGTGGAGAGCGTCACCAGGTGATGGAGACCAGCGTCGATCCCGACTGCCGCATCCGCCGGCGGGAGCGGCTTGACGCTCGCGTCCTCGCACAGCATGGAAACGAACCAACGTCCAGCACTGTCGCGGGAGACCGTCACGGTGGACGGCCGAGCACCCTGGGGCAGGGGACGGGACCACAAGATGTCCAGCGGCTCGGACATCTTGGCCAGGTACAGCCGCCCGTCCCGGAACCGGAACGCGCTGGATGTGTACTCGGCACTGGCGCGGGACTTTCGCCTGGACTTGAAACGCGGGTACCTGGCCCGCTTGGCGAAGAAGTTGCTGAACGCCGCCTGCAGGTGCCGAAGGCACTGCTGGAGCGGGACGGAAGAGACGTGGTTGAGGTAGGCCAGATCCTCGGTCTTTTTCCACGCGGTCAGCATCGCCGACGTGGCGTTGTAGTTGACCCGCTGCTGCCGCGTCCACGCCTCAGTACGCGCAGCGAGCGCCATGTTGTAGACCTTCCGCACGCATCCGAACGTGCGCAACAGCTCGGCTGCCTGCGCATCGGTCGGGCTGAAGCGGTACTTGAACGCCCGCTTCACAGGGGTGGCCTTCACATCTCACAAATTAGCACTGCAACTTGTGGGCCCCTGCGCGCAGTTGGCCACAGGCAACGATCCGCTCCGGTGGTGAATCGTCCCTTCCTGCCCTGCTCTGCACGAGTCCGTTTCCCCGCCGCTCCGAAGGGCGGAGTGTCTATGGAGGTAACCAGATGACGACGACCCCCGCCCTCGCCCGCACCGCGCAACGCACCGCGAGCGCCGCCGAGATCGACGCCTACCGCACCGCCGTCCGCCCCGGCCTCCCGCCGGCGGCGAGCCGCGACGCCTCACCCGTGCACACCTTCGTCCTCGCCCACACCCTCGCCGACAAGGCCGTGCGCGCCCTCACCGCCGGGGAGGAGAGCACCTCCGTCGTCCACCTCGGCCAGGACATCCGCCTCGAGCGGCCCGTACGGCCCCGCGAACAGGTCACCGTCCAGCTCGACATCACCGGCGCCCGCCGCGAGGCCCGCGGCACCCGCATCGCCGTACGCAGCCGCCTCACCGGCGACGACGGCACCGCCTTCGCCGAACTCACCACCCACGCCCTGCTCCTCGGCGCCAGAGCCACCGAACCGTTCGGCGACATCCCCCCGGCCGCCGCCCCCGGCCCGGCCGGCCCGAACGGCGAACCGGCCACCGCCCGCCACACCCTCACCGAAGAAACGATCCGCGCCTACGCCCACGCCTCCGGCGACCTCAACCCCATCCACCTCGACGCGGAAGCCGCCCGCGCCGCCGGCTTCGACACCGTCATCGCCCACGGCATGAGCGTGGTCGCCCTCGCCCTGGAGGAGATCGCCGACCGCTACGCCGACGGCGACATCACCCGCATCCACGCCCTCGGCGGCCGCTTCTCCGCCCCCGTGGCACCCGGCGTCCCCCTCGACATCACCCTCCAGCCCGACGACACCCGCACCGTGGTGCGCTTCACCTGCCGCACCCCGGGCGGACCCGCCGTCAAAAGCGGCTGGGCCCACCTGCGATGAACACGCCCGCCGGCCTCGTCGCCGGCTTCCTCACCCAGGTGCGCCACCGCCCCGACGCCACCGCCCTGATCCACGGCGGCGAACCCACCACCTACCGCGCCCTGTACGAGGCGGCCGGCCGCGAACGCGAACGCCTCGCGGTCCTGGGCGCGGCGCCCCACGACACCGTCGGCGTCCTCGCCCGCACCTCACCCGCCGCGATCGCCCTCGTCCTGGCCGGCCTGCTGTCCCAGCGCCCCCTCCTGCTGCCCTCCCCGGCCCCCGCCGGACGGCTCGCGGACCTGGCCGCCCAGGCAGGCTGCGCCCGCGTCCTGGTCCCCGCCGGCGAACCACGCCCCGTCCGCCTGCCGCCGTCGGCGGCCGACGCCCTGCCCCGCCCCGCCGGCGAACGGCCCGCCCTGCTGTTCACCACATCCGGCACCACCGCACCGCCCAGGATCGTGCCGCTGGCACGCACGGCCGTGGACCGCTTCACCACCTGGGCCGCCGGCCGCTTCGGCATCGGCCCCGGCACCACCGTCCTCGGCACCGGCCACCTCGCCGCCGCGTCGAGCCTCCTCGACCTGTGGACCCCGCTCGCCGCCGGCGCCACCGTCGTCCTCGCCGAACCGGGCCGGGCCGCGGACGCCGCCGGCCTGCTGGAACTCCTCACCCGCCACGACATCCACCTCGTGGCCGCCCGCCCCACGCTCCACGCACCGCTCACCGACGCCGCCCGCGTCGCCGGCACCACCCTCAGCGGCGTCCGCCACGTCGTGTTCACCGGCCGCGCCCTGCCCGACCGCACCGTCGCCGCGCTGCCGCACCTGCTCCCCGGCGCACGCCTGCACAACCTCTACGGCTGCACCGAGACCAGCCCCAGCCTCGTCCACGAGATCGACACCAGCGCCACCGTCTTCCCGCCCGTCCCCGTCGGCCGGCCCCTGCCCGGCGTGCGGACCCTCCTCATCGGCGCCCCCAGCACACCCGTCCACGGCCCCGGCACCGGCGAACTGTACGTCTCCACCCCCTTCCAGTCGCCCGGCTACCTCGGCCGCGCCCCCCACCGCGACCCCTTCACCACCCACCCGCTGGGCGCCGACGACGGCCGCACCTGGTTCCGCACCGGCGACCTGGTCCGCCGCGACGCCGACGGCCTGCTCCACCTGACCGGTCGCGCCGGCGACACCCGGACCACCGTCCGCGGCAACCGGCACCGCACCGGCACGCCCGCCCCCGCCGTCCGGCGGCCCGCCGCCGCAGGGCGGCCCCCCGCCACCACCCGACGCGCCGGACGCGCCGCGCCCGGCCGACCGCACGAACCGATCCCAGTCCAAGGAAGGACGTCATGAGCCACAACGACACCATCAAGAAGTTCGTCATCGAGGAATTCCTGCCCGACCTTGGTGTCCACGAGCTTGCCGACGACCACGACCTGCTCTCCGACGGCGTCATCGACTCCCTCGGCGTGCTCAAGCTCATCGCCTGGGTCGAGGACCACTTCCAGCTCGCCGTCGGCGACGCCGACCTGGACCCCGACAACTTCCGCAGCGTGCGCGCCATCGACGCCTTCATCGAGGACGCCCGCCAGGGGGTGAACAGCTAGCCATGCATCCCGCGCTCACCGGCCTGCTCGCAGGCGCCCCGGTGACCGAGCGCGAGACCTGGAGATCACTGTGGGACCGGCTCGGTGACGGCACGCTCGAAAAGGAGCAGGCCGTCGCCCTGCTGGCCTCCCTGACCACCAGCCTCCCCGGCCACCAGACCCTTGACGCCCTGCTGGAGTCCCTGCGGGAGCGCAGAACCACGCCCCCGCCCGGCCCCTGGCCCGGCACCGTCAACATCGTCGGCACCGGCGGAGGACCCGCCACCTTCAACATCTCCACCGCCGCCGCCGTCACCGCCGCGGCCACCGGCGTACGGGTCGTCAAGACCGGCTCCCGCGCCTACACCTCCAGCCTCGGCTCCGTCGACCTGCTGGAACGGCTCGGGATCCGCCTGACCGCCTCCTACCGGCAGACCGAGCAGATGCTCGAACAGCACGGCATCGCCTTCGCCGGCCCGTTCGTCTACCCGGCCGAACTGACCCGCCTGGCCCGCACGGTGGCACCGCTCGGCATGAAACCGTTCGGCCGCTTCCTCAACGCGCTCGGCCCCTTCCTCGCCGACCTGCCGGTCACCGCCCAGGTCACCGGCGTCAGCGCCGCCATGCCGCTGCCCGTGCTGCGCGAACTCGCCCGCACGTTCACCGGCCGGCGGATCTGGCTGACCTCCAACGACCAGGGCGCCGACGAACTCCTCGGCTTCGCCGACAACACCGTCCACCTCGACGACGGCAGCGTCCGGCGGCTCCGGCCGGGCGAACTCACCGGCCCCGGCGGCACGTTCGACGCCCTGCGCCCCGTGCCGCCCGCCGACGCCGCGGACCACTTCCTCGCCGTCCTCGCCGGCACCGCCCACCCCGCCGCCACCGACACCGTGTGCCTCAACGCCGCGGCCCTCGTCCTCGCCGCCGGCCCTTCGGGCGACTGGCCGAGCGCACTCGCCGCCACCCGCGAGGCCGTCGCCTCGGGCGCCGCCCGCGCCCTGGCCGACCGGCTGCGCACCGCACCGCGCAGCCCCGTCCCGGCGGCGGGCACACCCGCCGCCCGATGAACCCGCCGCATCCGCGGCGCCCCCATGCCTCCCCGCCGGCCGCCGGCCGCGGGGCCGGGACACGAGCAGTGGCCGCCGGCCACCCCCGGGTCCTTCCCAGCGTGCGGCACCTCGCCGCACACGACCCAGATCGGAGTTGACCATGATCATTCGCGACATCGAGGACGTGAAGACCGTCGACTGGGGCAACGGAGTCAGCCGCCGATTCCTCCTCGCCTCCGACGGCGTCGGCTACTCGCTCACCGACACCGTCGTCCTGGCCGGCACCAAGTCCCGCCTCGAGTACCGCAACCACCTCGAGGCCTGCTACTGCATCGCCGGCTCCGGAGAGGTCATCGAGCTCGACGGCACCTCCCACCCCATCACCCCGGGCCGCATGTACGCGCTCGACCAGCACGACGCCCACTACCTGGTGGCCAGCCCCCACGAGGACCTGCGGCTCGTGTGCGTCTTCAGCCCGGCGCTCAACGGCGACGAGACCCACAGTCTCGACGAGCACGTCTCCTCCGCGTACTGATGACGCGAAAACCGTGAAGGCGGTCAACCAGTGATCCGATGGAACACCGAGCAGACCGAGTTCCGCGAAGGTCTGGCACGGTGGGGTGAGGCGCTCAGCGCCGACCACATAGAACTGGACGAGCAGGCCACGTTCTCCTGGGACAAGTGGAAACTGATCCAGAAGACCGGCATCCTCGCCCTGCCCTTCGAGGAGGAACACGGCGGCCTCGGCCAGTCCCTCCTCACCACCATGTACGTCCTCGAAGGACTCGGGGAACACTGCCAGGACGCCGGCCTGAACTTCTCGGTGACCACCACCCTGGCCAGCACCGGCATCCCCCTCACCCGGTTCGGCACGCCCGAACAGAAAGAGAGGTACCTGCCCCTGATCTCCTCGGGCGAGGCGATCGGCGCCCACGCCATCACCGAGTCCGAGGGCGGCTCGGACGCGATGGCGATGACCACCCGCGCCGAACGCGACGGCGACCACTTCGTGCTGAACGGCAGCAAGACGTTCGTCAGCAACGGTCCCGTCGCCGACGTGTTCGTCGTCTACGCCCGCACCCGCCCCGACGGCGGAGCGCTCGGTGTCAGCGCGTTCCTCGTGGACCGCGACACCCCCGGCCTCACCGTCGGAAAGCCGATCAAGAAAATGGGCCTGCGGACCTCGCCGTTGAGCGAGCTCTACTTCGACGACTGCCGGATCCCGAGGACCCGTGTCCTCGGCCGGGTCGGCGGCGGGTTCATCGTCCTCGACCACGTGATGAAACGGGAGGTCCTGTTCTCCTTCGTCGTCAACGCGGGCGAGATGCAGCACCGGCTGGACCGCTGCCTCGAGTACGCGAAGACCCGCCGTTCCTTCGGCAAACCCATCGGCTCCCACCAATCGATCGCCAACAAGATCGTCGATACCAAGATCGGCCTGGAGACAGCCCGCAAATGGCTGTACGACACCGCCCAGCGCCTCGACGACGGCGAGAACGTCACCATCGACCTGGCCATTGCCAAACTCCTCACCAGCCAGGCCAACGTGGCCAGTTCCCTGGCCGCCGTGCAGATCTTCGGCGGGCACGGATACATGTCCGAGTACGGGCTCGAGCAGGGCGTGCGCAACGCGGTCGGCGGCACGATCTACTCGGGCACCAACGAGATCCAGTACAACCGCATCGCCTCGATGCTCGGCCTGGGCACGTGACACCGTCCCCGCCCTCCGGGGCGGGGAACCGTCACCCGCCGGCCTTTGCCACCGCGGCCGCCGCACCGGCCGCGGTACCGGCCTGCGCCTCCGCGGCCCGGCCGGTGCGGGCCAGCAGATCGAGGACGACGGCGGCGGTCCAGCTGAAGCCGGTCGCCCCGCGCGCCTGCCCGGTGTGCGGATCGACGTACTCGGCGAAACCGGAACCACCGGCGGAGGCGAGCACCGCCTGCTCCAGGGCGTCGGCCAGGCCGGTCTCGCCGTGCTGCCGCAGCCCCCGCTCCAGGAGCCAGTTCACGTTGAACCAGGCCGGCCCGCGCCAGTAGCGGGACGCGTCGAAGGCCCGGCCGCGCAGGTCGTAGCTGGGCACCAGCCCACAGGCCGTACCGAGCCCGAAATGCGGCCCCGTCATGGTGCGCACCAACGCCTGCGCGACGGGCCCGGGAAGCGAGGGAAGCGCCAGCGGCAGCAGACCGGTGACGCTCCTGTCACGCACCAGGGTGCCGGTGCGCACGTCCCGGCACAGGAACAGCCCGGCCTCCTCGTCCCACAGCCGCTCCACCAGCGCGGCGGTCAGACGCCGCGCCCGGGACCGGTGCGGTGCGGCGTCCCGCCCCAGCTCGCCGGCGATGGCCGCCAGGGCGTTCTCCGACAGGGCGAGCAGCGCGTTGAACCCGGGGTCCTCGACGACGAACGCGTGCTCCGTGCCCGCGTCGCGGTAGCCGTGGTCCCGGTAGTGCGCGGCCAGCGCGACATAGCGGCCGTAGTCCAGATCGGTGGGCCGGTCCGCACGGTCGCCGTGCCCGAGGTCGGCCCGTCGGAAGGAGCCGGCCGGGGCCGGCTCCACACGGTCGAGGGGCTCGTCCCAGCAGGGGCTGTTGTCCATGCCGGGCTCCCACGGGTGGAGCACGGCAGCCAGCCCGTCGCCGCCGAAGTCGCGGCAGCGCCGCAGATAGTCGTGCCAGGCCACCAGCGCCGGCCAGGCGCGCTCCAGGAAGCCCCGGCGGCGCGAGAGGTCCGGATCGCTGCGGTGGACCAGCCAGGCGGCCAGCGCGTGCACGGGCGGCTGCACGATGCCGGACGTCTCGGTCGCGGCGGGGGCGCCCGCCGCCCGTCCCGCCGTGGAGGACCGCCAGAAGTCGGGGCTCGGGAAGTACGCCCCGAGCGGCACGGCCGGGTTGAAGACGATGTGCGGGACGCGTCCGTCGTCCCACTGGGCGGCCAGCAGCGTCTCCAGTTCGCGCTGGGCACGCTCGGGCGACAGATGACGCAGCCCGATGGCGATGAACGCCGAGTCCCAGCTCCACTGGTGCGGATACAGGGCGGGGGAGGGGACGGTCGAAGCTCCCGTCCAGTTGCCCAGCAGCACCTCGGCGGCCCGCCGGCGCAGCTCCTCGAGCCCGGCGGCCGGGGCGGTCTGCGACGGCCCGGTCTGCGGCGGGATCCCGGTCTGCGACGGCCCGGTCTGCGGAGGCTCGGTCTGCGACGGCCCGGTGACCTGCGGGGGGCCGGCCTGCGGCGGGACGAGAGCGCTGCGCGGCCTGGAAGCGTCGACGGGAAGCTCACCGGGCGGCCGGGGCGCCTTGGGAGCGGCCTGCCCGGGAACGAGCGGGCCGCGGACGCGTTCCACCAGGGAGCTCCAGATGCTCGGGACCGCACACAGCGGAGGACAGCGACAGGGTATGCGTCGCCCCCGCGGGAAATCACCACCCCCGCACAGTGACATTCCCGACATAAGCGCCCCGCGGGTGCACGGTCCGCCCCTCACGCCCCGGGCGGCCCGCCCGCGCGTCCGGCCGGGGCACCACGCGCCCCGCAACGCCGGCGCAACACCTCGGCCCCCCACCCCGCCCGCACCCCCCGCGCGCCGGGCGGACAGGCCCGCGGCCCCCTTGCACCCCGCTTGCCCCCGGCGCGCTTTGCTGCCCTGAAGGCGCCCGGCCGCTCCGGCGCACCGCCCGCGCCCTCCACCGGCACTGCGCCCCCGCTCATGTGCGCCGGTCCACCCTGCCTTCCGGGCGGCCGGGCCGGCGCACCGCACCGCACCTCTCGCACGCGAAGGAGCACCATGACGTCGTCCCGCTTCATCGAAGCCCTGCTCGGCGCCGAACGCCCCCTGGTCATGGAGGTCAAGCGGCGCGACGCGCACGGCATCGACCTCATGTCGGGCCGCACCCCCGCCGACATCGTCGCCGGCTACGAGGCCGCCGGCGCCCCCTGCATCTCCGTGGTCACCGGACGCTGGTTCGGCGGCACCCCCGACCTGCTGCGCGACGTCGCCCGGCTCACCGAACTCCCGCTGCTCCAGAAGGACTTCATCACCCGCCGCGACCAGCTCGAGACCGCCAGGGCCCTCGGCGCGTCCGCCGTGCTGCTCACCGCCGCCCTGCTGCCCGCCTCCAGCATGCGCTCCCTGGTCACCGCGGCCCTGCGCACCGGCCTCACCCCGTTCGTCGAGATCACCGGCGAGGCCGAGCTCGAACACGTCCCGCACGCCGACGAGTGCGTGATCGCCGTCAACAACAAGGACATCAAGACCCGCGAACAGGACAGTGGCGACATCGGCCGCAGCCTGGCCCTGCTGCCCGCCCTGACCGCCGCCGGCACCCCCTGCCCGGTCAGCGCCAGCGCGATCGACACCCCCGAGACCGCCGCCCGCCTGCTGCGGGCCGGCTACCGGGGCCTGCTCATCGCCACCGCCCTGCTGCGCACCGAGGACCTGCACGCCTGGCCCACCGTCAGCGGCACCCGCCATGCCCCGGCCGCCTGAACCGCCCCCCGCCGCGCCCGCGCCGCCCCGGGCGGCAGCCACCCCCGTACCCGCGCCGTCCCGGGTCCCGGCGACGCCCGCGCCCGCCCCGCTACGGCCGGCCACTCCCGTACCCGCCGCCCGGCCGGGGCCGGAGGCCCCCGCGGACCGGACCGCCGCGGATCAGGGCGTCGCGGACGGGACCGCCGCGGACCAGGGCGTGCGGATCGAGGAGATCACCCTCGACGCCGGCGCCCTTCAGCTGTCCGCCCTGTACGCGAGACCCCACCCGGCCGCCGGGGAGCCACGGGCCGTCGTCGTCGCCGTCCACGGGCTCGGCATGCACGCCCGCTACTTCCACTCGCCCGCCCACCCCGACCTGTCGCTGCTCACCCTCGCCGCGCGTCTCGGCCACCCGGTCCTCGCCGTCGACCGCCCCGGCCACGGCCGCCTCGGCCACCGCCACCCGGACGGCCAGCCGCTCGCCGAGCAGTCCGCCACCCTGCACCGGGCCCTCGCCGCGTTCGCCCGCGAACACCCCACCGGCGCCGGTTTCTTCCTCCTCGCCCACTCCTACGGCGGAAAGCTCGCCCTGCACGCCGCGGCCGACGACACCGCCGGCACCCTGATCGGCCTCGACATCTCCGGCCTCGGCCACCACTACGCCCCCGCCGCCCGTGGCTTCCCCGCCACCCTCGGCGGCGGCGCCTGGGGCCTCAACTGGGGCCCCATGCACCTCTATCCGCCCGGCACCTTCCAGGGCGCCCGCGCCCTGATGGCCCGTACCCCGCGCCACGAGGAACACGACCCCGGCCCGCCCTGGCCGCTGCGCTACCGGCAGCTCGCCCCCCGCGTGCGGGTCCCCGTACGCCTCACCTTCGCCGAGCACGAACAGTGGTGGCACACCGACGACGCCGCCCTCACCGCGATGGCCGCCCGCCTCAGCGCCTCGCCCCGGGTCCGCGTCGACCGCCAGGACGCGGCCGGCCACAACATCAGCCTCGGCTGGGCCGCCCGCCCCTACCATCTGCGGGCCCTCGCCTTCCTCGAGGAGTGCCTGCGCCCCTGACCGGGCCGTCGGGGCATGCCCGCCCGTGCCTGACCGCCTCGCCCGCGCACGACGCTGCCCCGGCCCCCCTGTCACAGGGGGCCGGGGCAGCAGCGTGTGCCGACCGGTCAGGACACCACCCGGTTCACCAGCTCGTCCCGCATCCGCGCCGGTATGCCCGGCGCGAACTGCCGCAGATAGTGCGACAGATGCAGGTCCGTGTTCACCAGGAACGGCAGGTCGAACACCAGCAGCCGGCGCACCGCCAGCAGCGGCACCGGCGAACGCAACGGCCGGAAGTCCTCGTTCCACAGGCCCGGTTCCGCGCACACCGGATGGAACTGGCCGATCATCAGCCCCTCGGCGACGAACTCGTCCTTCGCCGCCCGCTGGAGCGCGTCCAGCGGCGCCGAGTCCGTGCGGTCCAGACGCGGCAGGACCATCAGCAGCGTGAGCAGCTCCCGCTCCTCCGTGTCCAGGTCCACCGCCAGCTTCTCGTACCAGACCCGCAGATGCGCCACCGCGTCCGCGAGCCCGGCCCGGTCCGTCCCCGCCGCCGGCACGGCCAGCAGGAACAGGTCACGGCGCAGCGACGGCTGCGTGTACGGGCACACGGGGCCGCTGCGGCCCAGCGCCGGATGCCCGCTCACCAGGAACTCGCGACTCCACTCCAGCACCTCCCGCAGCGGCCCGGCATGCTCCGGAGGCACCATGTCCTGCTCCACCTCGGAGGGGGAGTAGATCCTCAGCGTCTCGTCGCCCCTCATCGCGGGTCCCTCCACAGCGGCTCCAGCGACGGCCCGCCGTCCGGCAGGGTGAGCGCCGGCCCGGCCGGGGTGAAGCCGTGCCGCAGACACGCCGCCCGCCCGCCGGGAGAACTCGCCTCCGCGTACACACCCACGCCCCGCGCGTCCGCCCACGACGTCACCTCACCCACCAGCGACGACAGCACACCGGCGCCGCGCGCCCGGGGGGACACCGCGCCGAACGCCAGGTAGTAGTGCGGCCGGCCCACCGGATGGTGCTCCGCCTGCAGCGCGCTGATCACCGACAGCCGGGCCGCGTCCTCGCCCAGCACCTCGGCGAACTGCCGCCCGTAGGCGTCATGGTGCCGCTCCACCTCCTCCCAGCCGCCCGGCGGCAGGAAGGTCATCACCGCGTCCCGCCCGGCGGTGGTGCGCACCGCGTCGAACGCGAACGACATGGAAAGGAACACCCGGAAGAAGCCGGGCAGCACCGCGGCGCGGCGCCCGTCGTCGGGAACGATCCACCGGGTGAGGGGATCATCGAAGAAGGCATCGGCCAGCAGCGCGGCCAGCACATCGGAATCGGCCCGCGACGCGGGCCTCCCGACACGTGCCGGCACCACCGGAACTGTTGACGAGGACAAGGGACCCATCCCTCCAAAGAGAACGGCGCCGGCCGTCCGCGCCCCGCACGCCCCGCACCGCGGGCCCGGCCGGGCTCACGGGCCCGGCCGCCCGCCCGCCGCGCCGCCGGCGCAGGGCACGGCGAAGCCGTGCCCGCACCCGCGCATCACGGAGGGCGGCACCAGATCCCCGCTCGCCGGCGGACCGGCCCGCGGCCAGGGGCCTACTGTCTCCCGGCGGCCAGGGCGGCCAGCTGCTCCACCCTGGCGTGGAGCCGGTCGAGACGGAGCTCGGCCTCCGGCTTTATCAGGACACTGCGCATCACCCGCGCCGCACCGGCGTCCCGCACAACCCGCGGATGACGCCGGGCGAACGCGTCGGCGTCCGCGCGCAGCACACTCAGGAACACCGGATCGTCGGCCGCGTACATGCCCTCGTGCAGCAGCCGCTCACAGGCCGCGTCGACCGACAGCAGCGAGAACGGCCGCACCGCGGGCACGTACGTGACGATGTCGAGATCCGGACGCTGGTACAGCTCCAGCACGTCGGAGCCGGCCAGCAGGTCCGCCCAGCGGAGCGCCGCCCGGCGGCCGGCGGCGAGTATCTCGCCGAAGCCCTCCCGGTTCAGCGGCAGCAGCTGCAGCGTCAGCCACAGACCGGCCGCCGCCGCGCCCGCGCGCGAGCACTCCAGGCTGATCTCGCCCAGATGCAGCTCCGCCTGCGTGAAGTAGGTGTAGGGGGAGTCGTGCGCGAAATGCCGGCCGGCCCCCGGGTCGTTGAACAGCACCGCCCCGCAGCCGTAGGGCTGCAGGCCGTGCTTGTGCGGGTCGACCACCACCGAGTCGCACCCGGCCACCGCCGCCCACGGCCGCGGGTCCAGGCCCACCGGGTCCACGGAACGGCCCAGCAGCGCGAAGAAGCCGCCGTACGCCGCGTCCACATGCACCCGCGCCCCGTGGCGGCGCGCCATCGGCAGCACCTCGTGCACCTCGTCGACCGCGCCCAGCCCCGTCGTCCCCAGCGTCACCACCACGGTCCCGACACGGCCCGTCGCCAGCAGCCGCTCCAGCGCCTCGAGGTCGATCCGGCCCCGCGCGTCGACGGGCACCCGGTGGCCCTCCATGCCCAGCACATGGCACATCCGCTCATGCGTGTAATGACACTCGGAGCTGTAGGCGACACCCCGGCCCGGATGGGACTCGCGCGCCACGTACAGCGCCTCCAGGTTCGCCATCGTGCCGCTGGTCGTCAGATGACCCAGCGGATCCTTGAGACCGAACATCGCACCGAGCGAGGCGACGCACTCGCGTTCCATCTCGGTGGTCGCCGGACCGCCCTCCGCGGCATGGTTGTTGGGGTTGAACAGCATCGCCGTCACATAGCCGACGACGGCCGCCGGATGCGGCGCCTTGACCATCTGCCCCGCGTACGACGGGTGGAAGAACGGATAGTTGTCGTCCAGCCGCTTGGCGAACCGCTCGAAGACCGGCGCGAACGCCGCGTCGTCGATCCGGTGGCTGGGGTGGGGCGTGAACGGGCCGAACCGCTCCCCGAACCGCTCGAAGACGTCCACCGCACGCGGAAGCCAGTACCGAAGATCCACGACAACGTCCTCCCAGGGCGGCACGACCGACGCCCCAGGTATACGGACAGCGGCGCAACGCCCCCGCAACGCGGGGCCCCGGGCCGGCTGCCGGGACGGGCGCGGCCGTACCCGAGTGCCGTGCGAGCCGCCCGTGCTGCACTCAGCCCGCCCAGCCCCTGCCCTCGAGGGAGAACACCATGGTCACCAGACGCCGCGTGCTCGGAGCAACGCTCGCCACCACCGGAGCCTCACTGTTCACCGCCGCCGCTCTCACCCCGCTGTTCCAGGCCCGCAGCGCCCAGGCCGGCACCCGCCCCGCGAGCGCCCCGCTGTTCACCACCGCGCTGCCCGTGCCGCCCGTCCTCACCCCGCTGTCCACCGCCGGCGGCAAGGACACCTACGCGCTCACCCTGCGCCGCGCCCGCACCGAGATACTCCCCGGCATCAGCACCGAGGTCCTCACCTACAACGGCCACTTCCCGGGCCCCACCATCAAGGCCAGATCCGGCCGCCCGGTCGTCGTCCACCACCGCAACGCCCTGGAGGACCACGCCTCCGTCCACCTGCACGGCGCCTCCGTCGCGCCCACCGACGACGGCGCCCCCATGGACACCTTCGCCCCCGGCACGAGCCGCACCTACACCTACCCCAACCGGCAGCCGCACGCCCCGCTCTGGTACCACGACCACGCCCACCACCACGAGTCCGAGCACGTCTACCGCGGCCTGTCCGGCTCCTACCTGCTCACCGACGACACCGAACAGGCCCTGCCGCTGCCCGCCGGCTCCTACGACATCCCCATCGCCCTGCGCGACGCCCGGCTCGACGAACGCGGCCGCCTCGTCTACGAGATGGACGACGCCCTCGGCCGCACCACCCTCCTCGCCAACGGCAAGCCCTACCCCTACCTCCAGGTCGCCGCCCGCAAGTACCGCTTCCGGCTGCTGAACTCCTCCAACCTGCGCTTCTTCCACCTGCGCCTCGCCGACGGCGGCCCCATCACCCAGATCGGCTCCGACGGCGGCCTGCTGCCCGCCCCCGCCACCCTCGACTCGCTGTGGCTCTCACCCGCCGAACGGGCCGACATCGTCATCGACTTCTCCCGCTACCCCGTCGGCACCCGGCTCGTCCTCGAGAACACCCTCGGGCCCGGCAGCCCCGAACAGGTCGGCCAGGTCCTGCGGTTCGACATCGTGCGCACCGCACCCGACCCCAGCAGCGTCCCGGCCGTCCTGCGCACCCTGCCGCCGCTGCCCACCGCGACAGTCGAACGCTCCTTCGAGCTGCGCATGACCGACGAGAGCGGCGCCCCGGGCGCCCAGGGCCTCGTCAACGGCCGCGTCTTCGACCACGACCGCATCGACACCCGCATCCGCCACGGCGCGAGCGAGATCTGGACCGTCACCAACCCGAACACCCTCGTCCCGCACAACTTCCACCTGCACCTGGTGCAGTTCAGGGTCCTCGCCCGCAACGGGCAGGCACCGGACCCCTCGGAGTCCGGCCTCAAGGACACCGTGCGGCTGCTGCCCGGCGAAACCGTCCGGCTCCAGGCCACCTTCGACACCTACCGCGGCACGTACGTCTACCACTGCCACCTGCTCGACCACTCCGCGATGGGCATGATGGCCCAGATGCGCATCAGCTGACGACGGCCGCCGGCCGCCTCCGCAACCCGGCGGCGGCCACCAGCGCCACAGCCGCGAACCCGGCGCCCGCGACGAACCCGGCCGCCGCCCCGCCGCCGTGCGACGCCACCGCCACCAGCGTCGCGAGCCCCACCGAACCCCCCACGCTCTGCACCGCGTTCAGCACCCCGGAGGCCGCCCCCGCCCTGTCCGGCGCCGGCGACGACGTCGCCAGCACCGTCAGCGGCAGCACCGCGCACGCCATCCCCGCCCCCAGCAGCACCAGCGCCGGCAGCACCACCGGGTAGGGGCCCGTCACGGACAGCGCCAGCCACCCGTTCCCGCACATCAGCAGCCCCGCGCCCACCGCCAGCATCCGCCGCGCCCCCAGCCGCCGCAGCAGCCGCTCACCACCGGCCGCGGCGAGCGCCGTCGTCACCGGCAGCGGCAGCAGCGCACACGCCGCCACCAGCGCCGACCAGCCCCGACCCGCCTGGAAGAACTGGTTGAGGAAGAAGTACGTGCCGATCACCGCGCCCGGCACCGCGAGCGTCGCCCCGTACGCCAGCAGCCGGTCCCGGTCGGCGAACAGCGCAGGCGCCACCAGCGGCTGCCGGGCCCGGCGTTCGACCACCGCGAACAGCACCAGCACCGCGATCCCCGCCGGCACACCGCCCGCCACACTCAGGTCGCTCCACGGCCGCTCGGCCGCCCGCGCCAGCCCGAACACCAGCGCGGCCGCGCCCAGCGCCGACAGCAGCGCCCCCGCCGCGTCGAGGCGGCCGGGCACCCGCCGCGTCTCGACGAGCACGAACGGCGCCGCCACCACGATCGCCACCCCCACCGGAACGTCCAGGTACACCACCCACCGCCAGGAGCCGAGCGAGGTCAGCGCACCGGCCAGCAGCAGCCCGCCGGCCGTGCTGAGCGCCCCGGCCGCCGTGCACACCGCGATCGCCCGCGTCCGCGCGGGACCCGGGGGGAACATGCTCAGCAGCAGCGCCAGCCCGCTGGGCGCGGCCAGCGCCGCACCCACGCCCTGCACCGCCCGCACCGCGATCAGCATCTCGCCCGACGAGGCCGCCCCGCGCAGCGCCGCGGCGGCCGTGAACAGCGCGACCCCCGCCATGAACACCCGCCGCCGGCCCAGCAGATCACCCAGCCGCCCGCCGAGCAGCAGCAGCCCGCCGAACGCCAGCAGATAGGCGGTCACCACCCACGAGGCGCCGACCTCCGACAGACCCAGGTCGGCCCGCATGCCCGGCAGCGCGATGTTCACGATCGGATCGTCGAGCTGGATCATCGCGTTGCAGCCGGCGATCACCGCGAGCGCGCCGGCGGCCCGCCGCGTCTTTCCCACCCGTACTCCCGCACCGGACCCGGACACCGCCGTGTGCCCGGACCCGGACACTGCCGTGCGCCCGGACGCGGACGGCGTCGGCCGGGGACCCGCCGGGGCGGCCGGCACCGGCTGGTCGGAGAGCTGCGCGGTCATGGTCGGCCTCCTCGAGATGCTTCCCGGCGCGGACAGCGCCCCGGGCACGCTCTCAGGGACCGCTCGAGAAACCGTCGACACCCGCTCGCCCCGGCAACCCGCCGTACGCGGTGCGACCTGCCCCCGGCCCGCGAGCCGGCCGGCGCCGCCTCGAGCCCCCGTCCAGATCCGCTCGGACCGCCCTGGCCGACGGCCGGGCCCGCGCCTAGGCTCCCGACGCCCGTGTGCGCGTCGCCCGACACCTGCCGCGAGCCTCGCAATCGACCGAGTGAGGACCCCATGGCTGCCAACCCGTACCACCCGTACGGCCCCGCGAACCCCTACGCGCCCGCGCCGCCGCCCCCGCGCCCGGCCCGCCGCCCGAGCAGGACGACCGGACCGCTGCTGGTGACCTCGACCGTCACCATGGGCCTGATGGCCGGACTGTTCTTCACCTTCGACGTGTCGATCATGCCGGGCCTCGCCCGGACCGACGACCGCTTCTACGTCGAGGCGATGCAGAACTTCAACGAACTCATCGACAACAGCGGCCTGTTCGCGCTGGTGTTCATCGGCGCATTCGTCGCCACGACCACCGCCGCCGTCCTCGACTTCCGCCGCGGCCACCGGTCACCGGCCCTGTGGGCGACGGTCGCCGCGACCCTCTACCTGGTGGCGCTGCTCATCACGTTCTCCGTCAACATCCCCCTGAACATGGAACTCGCGCAGCTCGGCGACCCGGCGAAGGTCACCGACTTCGCCCTGGTCGACAAGTTCAAGGGCATCTGGGAGACCACCAACATCATGCGGACCCTGCTGTGCGCGGCCGCGCTGGGCTGCCTGGCCCACTGCCTGAAGCTCCACGGCCGCGCCACCGCCACCGCCCCGGCCCCCGCCGCCCCGCAGGCACCGCCGCCGCACTTCCCGCCGTACGCCCCGCGCACCGGCTGACCCCGCCCGCCGCGCCGGCCGCCGGGGGGCGGCCGGCTGCCTCTGCCACCTGAGCGGTGGCGACTTCGCCGCACTCGGAGGCATGCCCGTCTTCATCGACTGGCGTAGAGCCTGCTTTTGACGACCTCCGCAGGACCCGGCTCAGGCCCGTGGCGCGGCCTTCTCGAGGTCGTCGACGGTTCCGGCCATGACCGTGCGAACGTGCTCCGTGAGGTGCTCCGCGGGCCAGTCCCACCAGGCGAGCCGGAGCAGACGGGCGACATCGGCGTCGTTGTAGCGGGTGCGGACGACCTTGGCCGGGTTGCCGCCGACGATCGCGTAGTCGGGGACGTCGTCCACGACGACGGCGCCGGAGGCGATGATCGCGCCGTGCCCGATGCGTACGCCGGGCATGACCATGGTGTGGTAGCCGAACCAGACGTCGTTGCCGACGACGGTGTCGCCCCTGCCCGGCAGGCCGGTGATCAGGTCGAAGTGCTCGGCCCAGGACGCGCCCATGATGGGGAAGGGGAACGTGGAGGGGCCGTCCATGCGGTGGTTGGCGCCGTTCATGATGAACCGCACCCCCGTGCCCAGCGCGCAGAACTTCCCGATGACCAGCTTCTCCGGCCCGTAGTGGTAGAGCACGTTGCGGGTCTCGAACGCGGTCGGATCGTCCGGGTCGTCGTAGTAGGAGTACTCCCCGACCTCGATCAGCGGCGAGGTCACCAGCGGCTTGAGCAGCACCACGCGCGGCTGGTCGGGAAACGGGTGAAGCGCCATCGGGTCCGGAGGAAGCTGATTCATCGGCATCGCTTTCGGTACGGCAGCAGCTGGTGAAGATCCCATTCTGCTCGTGGCGCCTCACAGACCCGGCCCCCGGGGGCCGACGGGCCTCCTGGGACCCGGCCCGGCCCCGGGCCGGCGCTTTTACGCCCGCGCACCGCGAGCACGGCGAGGCACAGCAGCACCGGCTCCGTCAGGCGGGACAGCATCTCCGTGTAGGTGCCGGTGGTAACCGCTGTCGCCGTCCCGTCCGCGAGGGCCGCACCGGCCGCACCCCGCCCCGCGCGGTCGGCCGCAACCCGCCCCGCTCCTCCCCGCGTTACGCTCCCGTCGACCCGCCGCCCGGACCCTGCGCAGGGTCCGCGAGCTGCCGGTACTCGTCCAGCCCCGGGTAGCGTTGCGGGATCTGCGTGGTGAGGAACCGCGCCGGCACGTCGTGGAAGCTGCCGTGCCGGGCGGCGTAGGAGAAGAACGCCGCGCCCCGCCGGTCCCGGTCGGGCAGCAGCGCGTCGCTGCGGCCGTCGAAGCCGGTCGGTTCCACTCCCAGCCGTTCGCACAGCGCACGGTGGAACATCGGGGTCACCTTCACCCAGCGGCCCTCCAGCCACAGTTCGCTGTAGCCGTGCCAGGCGAACACGTCGGTGCCGGTCGCCGCCCGCATCCGCCGCCCGGTGTGATGGTGGTTGACCACGTCGGCGAACGCCACACGGGCCGGGATCCCCGACGCCCGCGCCAGCGCCGTCAGCAGCGACGCCTTGCTCACGCAGAAGCCGTGCCCCTCGGCCAGCACGCTGCTGGCCCGGTAGGTCTCCTCGTCCCGCAGATACGCGCCCATGGAGATCGGCCGGCCCGGCGGGATGCTGCAGTAGCCGATCCGGTCGCGCACCTGCTCGTACAGGGCGCGCGCCTTGTCGACGCCGTGCGCGCCGGGCGCGATGCGGGCCGCGGTCTCCCGTACGGCGGGGTGGGCGCTGTCGACGTAGCGGCCGGGTTCCAGACAGCGGCGCACGTCCTCGGGCATCCGCAGCACGGCCGGCGTCAGCGACATTCCCCGGCCTCCGGTACGGCGGGTACGTCGGGCGTGGCGGTGAACTCCAGCACGGCGACCGTGCAGTTGTAGCCGCCGCCCAGCCCGGCGACCAGTACCCGGTCGCCGGCCTCGACCGCGCCGGAGACGATCAGGTCGTCGAGGGCGGCCAGCTGGTCCGTGCAGCCCACGTGTCCCACCCGGCGGGCGAACGGCCAGGTGGAGCGGTCGATGTCGATGCCCAGCGGGTCGAGGCACTGCTCGTACAGGGCCTCGCGGCCCAGCGCCGGCCCGGCCACCCACCGCACGTCGCCGGCGGTGATCCCGGCCTCCGCCATGGCCTTGGCACCGGCCCGCCGCATCAGGTCGGCCATGCGCTGCTTGGCCTCGTCGAGCCCGCCGGCGAGGGTGTCGGAGAACTCCATCACCCGGTCGAAGAAGCCGATCGGATAGCCGGCCCGCGGGTCGGCCGAGAACGGCATCGCGCCGCGCTGCATGCCCTCCAGGCCGGTGTCGGCGACGGACACGGTGGACACGACCCGGGCGAAACCCTCACCGCGGGTCACCACGGCGGCGCTCGCCCCGTCACCGAAGACGAACACCGGCGGCGCGGCACGCCACCGGTCCCAGGCGCCGTCGCCGAACCGGTCAGCGGCGGTGATCATCGCCGCCCCGCCGGCCGGGCCGGCCGCCAGCTGGGTGCACGCCAACTCCAGTGCGGCGACAGCCGAGTTGGACAGCTGGTGGATCTCCAGCGAGACACCGTGCCCGTCCAGGACGTGGTGCTGGAGATAGGAGGCGGCGTTCCAGCCGGGCAGCCCGTTGTGGGTGGCGACCGCGTGCAGCAGCAGCCCGAACCGTTCGGCCCCGATCCCGGACCGGCCGAGCGCGGCCCGCGCCGCCCGCATGGCCATCGCGGGCTGCGAGTCGGCGTCGTCGTCGCACACGGCGACCCGCTGCTGCCCGGTCGCACGCTGGTACTCACGGCTGTAGCGGCCGTCGGCGACGGCCTCGTCGACCGGCACCGTCTTGGGGTGCCAGGCACCGGTGGCGGCGAGATGGATGTCGTCGTGGCGCATGGGACGGTCCTTTCGTGACGGCACAGGAACGGGCACGGGGAGGGGGACGGAAAAAGCGGGGGCGGGGCGGAACAAGGCGGGCGGGGACGGGGGCGCGGGGGAGGCGTTACGCGGGGGAGGGGGCCAGCCGGGTCGTGAGGAACGCGGCGACGGCGGCGGCCGTGGGGTGCTTCCACACCAGGGTGGCGGGCAGTTTCAGGCCCAGCCGCCGTTCCAGGCCGCGCCGCAGGACCTGCGTCATCACCGAGTCCAGGCCCAGTTCGGTCAGCGGCCGGTGGACGTCCAGCCGCTCGGCGCTGATGCCGAGTTCGGCCTCGATCTGCCGGCCGACCTCGGCCAGCAGCAGCGCGCCCAGCTCCTCCGTCGTGAGCCCGTCGGCCCGGAACGCGGCCGCGTCGTCGGGCCCGTGGGCCGCCTTGTCGCCCGGCGCGGACAGTTCGCCGAGGACGGGCAGGCCGGTGGCGCCGGTGACCGGCAGGACGGCCACGTACGGCCGCGGACCGCGGTCCAGCGCGTACTCCCAGGCCCGCAACGCGTCGGCCGGCTCGACGGACCCGCTGCCGCGGTCGGCGAGTTCGGCGTCGACGAAGTCGCTGACGGCCATGCCCGCGCCGCGCCACGACGTCCACGCGTAGGCGGTGCTGCCCGCGTCGCCGGCCGCCTGCCGGTGGCGGGCGAGGGCGTCGAGGCAGGCGTTGGCGGCGGCGTAACCGGACTGGCCGGTCAGGCCCAGCTGGTAGCCGACGGAGGAGAACAGCACGAAGAAGTCGGTGCTGCCGGGCGGGAACAGCTCGTGCAGCACCAGCGCCCCGCCCGCCTTGGGTGCGAGCACCCGCTCCAGCGACGCTTCGTCGAGGTCGACGAGCATCCGGTCGTCGAGGACTCCGGCGGCGTGCACCACACCCCGCACGGGCGGCAGGCCGAGCGCGTCGGTGTCCAGTGCCGCGCGGGCCGCCGCGCCGTCGGCGATGTCGACGGCCACGCCCGTCACGCTCACCCCCCGCGCCTCCAGCCGCCGGACCGCCTCGATACGCCGCACGGTGGCCGGGTCGCTCTCCTCGGCCCAACTGCGGCGCGGCGGCAGGGCGGTGCGGCCCGCGAGCAGGATCCGCCGCGCGCCCCGGCCGGCCAGCCAGTCGGCGACCTGTCGGCCCAGCGCGCCGAACCCGCCGGTGATCAGATACGTCCCGTCCGCCCGGCACACGCCCACGCCCGTGTCCCGGCCGTTCGGGCCGTCCTGGCCGTCCGGGTCTGGCACGAGGGGGGTGAGCCGGGCGGCCCGTACGCCGTCCTCGCCGACCCGGTAGACGTCCGCCTCCGGTGCGCAGCGCAGCAGTTCGGCCAGCGGCCCGGCGAGGAGAGCCGGCGGGGTGCCCGTGTCGAGGTCGACGGCGCGGGCGTGCAGTTCCGGGTGCTCGCCCGCCACGATGCGGATCAGGCCGAGCATCGCGCTCTGCGCGACCGCGTCGTCGCCGGCGGCCTCCCAGGCGCCGCGGGTCAGCGCCCACAGCCGCGGCGGGAGGGATCCGCAGCGGTCCAGCAGCAGTTGGGCGGTCGACGCCAGCCGCCAGGCGGAGCGGCGCGCCGCTGCGGCCGGCGGGCCGCTCACGTCGGGCAGGACGACGACCGCGTCGCCCGGGCCGAGTTCGTCGACCAGGCCGCCGAGCGCGTCGGCGTCCTTCGCGTGCAGGCAGCGCAGTCCGGCCCCGCCGAGCGCGCGGGTGACGTCGTCGGCGAGCCCGGCGGGGGCGTCTTCGCCGACCAGCGCGAGGGTCCGCAGCCGGGTACGGGGCTCGGCGGTGAGTGCGGCGGCGGACCAGCCGAGGGTGTGGGTCAGGCGCTGCGGGGGGAGCCCGGGGCTGCTGCCCGCACCGCCGTCGAGGGTGGCGAACACGAGCCCTTCGAGGGTGCCGAGGAGGTGCCCGTCCTCGTCGCGGACGACCGCGTCGGTGGTGTCGGCGCCGGCCGTGGGGGAGGGGCTGATGTGCACGACGACGGCCTCGGGCAGAGCCAGCGGCAGCCGTACCCGCCGCACGGCGGCGGGCATCCGCAGCCGGCCGTCGGCGGGGAACGTGAGGGGGGCGACGGAGAAGACGGCGTCCAGCAGCGAGGCGCGGGCGAGGGCGGGGGAGAGGTCCCCGTCGGCCGCGGGCCGCACCCGGGCACGCAATTGCCCGCGTGAGGAGGCGAGTTCGGTGATCCGCCAGGGGAATCCGACATCGGCGACACCGACCGCGTGCAGCCGCTCGTTCACCGCGCCGGGGTCCAGCTCCACCGCTGCCGACTCCTCCCACCCGTCGTCACCGGCACCCTCCGCGACATCACGGCCCCCGGTGCCGTCGGGGACGAGCCGCGCCGTGGTGTGGGTGCTCCAGCCCGCCTGCGCCGCGCCGTCGGCAGGATCGGCGGTTGCGGCACCGGCGGTGGTGCGGCGCGAGGCGAGACGGATCTCGCTGTCGTCGCGCACCACATGCACCTCCAGCTCGCCGGTGACGGCGACCGGCACCTTCAGCGCCACGTCCTGAAGCGTGTCGGTGCCGCCGGCGGCGAGGAAGGTGTTCAGCAGCACCGCGGCGGGGACGACCTCGACGCCGTGGATGGGGTGCGAGCCGGGGTAGGGACGGCAGTCCTCGTCGAGCCGGGTGCGCCACAGCCGCGGCGACACGGCGCCCGCCCATGTCACCTCCCCGCCCAGCAGGGTGCCCGACCCGGTGTCGTGCTCCTCCGCCACGGGACCCTGGGAGGAGGGGGTGCGCCAGTAGGGCACGTGCTGCCAGGCCCGGCGGGGCAGCGCGGTCAGCGGGCCGTGCGGCACGCCGAGACCGTCGGCGGCGCCATGGCAGTGCAGGGCGCCCAGGTGGGCGAGGAGGGTGGCCCGCTCGGGCCGCTCCCGGCGCAGGGTCGCGGTCACGAGCACGTCGTCGAGACCGGCCGCCTCCAGCGTCTCGCCGACGGAGTGGGTGACCACCGGATGCCCGGACAGCTCGACGAACACCCGGTACCCGTCCTCCGCCAGCGCCCGCACCGCACCCTCCAGGCGGACCGGGTTGCGCAGGTTCGCCGCCCAGTAGGCGCCGTCGCGCACGGCGGTCGACCGCGGGTCCTCCAGCGCCGTCGAATACAGCGGCACCCGCGGCTCACGCACCTCCAACCCGTGGGCCGCCTTGGCGAGTTCCTCGAGCAGCGGGTCCATCTGCGGGCTGTGGAAGGCGACGTCGGAGGCGACCCGCCGCACCATCACGTCCTCGGCCTCCAGACGGGCGCACACCTCCTCGACGGCCTCCGGCGTGCCGGAGACGACGGTGGAGGCGGGGGAGGCGGCGATCGCGGCGACCACGTCGGTACGGTCCCCCAGCAGGCCCTGGACGGCCTCGAACCCGGCGCCCGCCATCGCCATCGCGCCGCGCCCCATGACCCGGCGCAGCAGGACGGAGCGGCGGCAGATCAGCCGGGCGGCGTCCGCCGGGCCGAGCACCCCGGCGCTGACCGCGGCCGCGATCTCGCCGACCGAGTGGCCCACCACGGCGGCCGGCGTCAGGCCCTTGGCGCGCAGCAGGGCGTCCAGCCCGACCTGCACCACGAAGATCATCGGCTGGACGTGGTCGGTCCCGCCCAGCGGCCCCTCGCTCAGCACCCGGCGCGGCGAGATGCCGAGCTCCTCGGCGAAGACCGGCTCCAGCCGGTCGACCGCGTCGGCGAACACCGGCTCGGTGGCCAGCAGTTCGCGGCCCATGCCCTCCCACTGCGAGCCGTGCCCGGAGAACACCCACACCGCACCGTCCCCGCCGCGGGGGAGGACCTGGCCCGCGACCGCGGCCGGCGCGGTGCCGCCCCCGGCGATCACCTCGAGCGCCGCGGCGAGCCCGCCGTGGTCCTCCGCGACGGCAGCGGCCCGGTGCACGGCATGGCTGCGACGGGCCATCAGCGTGTGCGCGACACCGTCCAGGGGCGCGCCGGCGCCCTCGCCCCGCAGCCAGGCGGCGAGCGACGCGGCCTGCGCCCGCACATCGTCCCCGGACGCCCCGGACACCACGAACAGCCCCGGCCCCGCGGCACCGTCAGGCCCCGCGGCCCCCTCCGGCCCTGCGACACCCTCCGGCCCCACGCCGCCGTCCGGGCCCTCGGTGCGCACGGCGCCCGCGTCCACGCCCACCGCCTCCCCGTTCCCGGCCGCGCCGACGGACACCGCGCCGGCCGCGCCGGCCGTCCGCGTACCGGCCGTGGCGCCCCTCCCCGTACCGGCCGTGGCGGTGTCCGCCGCGTCCGGGGCCTGTTCCAGTACGACGTGGCCGACGGTGCCGCCGTAGCCGAAGCCGGACACACCGGCCCGCCGCACCGTGTCCTGCTCGGGCCAGGGCACCGGCTCCGTCGGGACGGCCAGCCCCGAGGCGGCCCAGTCGATGTCGGGGTTGAGCTCATGGACGTTCGCGGTCGGCGGGATCACCCCGTGCTGGAGCGCCAGCACGGCCTTGATCACCCCGGCGACCCCGGCACCCGCCTCCAGGTGGCCGATGTTGGCCTTCACCGACCCGATCAGACACGGTCGATCCGCGGCCCGTCCCACCCCGAACACCCGGGCCAGCGCGCCCACTTCCACCGGATCGCCCACCCGGGTGCCGGTGCCGTGCGCCTCCACGAACGACACCGACAGCGCCTCGACGCCGCCCTGTTCGAGCGCGGCCCGCACCACCCGTTCCTGGGCGGCGCCGCTGGGCGCCATGATCCCGTTCGTGCGGCCGTCCTGCGCCAGCGCGCTGCCGCGGATGACGGCCCGTACCGGGTCGCCGTCGGCGAGCGCGTCAAAGAGCCGTTTGAGGACCACGACCCCCACGCCCTCGCCGCGGCCGTAACCGTCGGCCGCGGCGTCGAACGACTTGGAGCGCCCGTCGCGGGAGGTGGCCCCCGCGGCGTCCAGGACCATCGACAGGCCCGGGGCGGCCACCAGGTGCACCCCGCCGGCCAGCGCGTGCGTGCACTCGCGGGCGCGCAGACTCTGACAGGCCAGGTGCAGCGCGGCGAGAGAGGACGAACAGGCGGTGTCGACGACGAGGCTGGGCCCGCGCAGATCCAGCACGTAGGAGAGGCGGTTGGCGATCGCGCACAGCGACGCGCCGATCCCCGACCAGGCCTCGATCGCGGGCAGGTCCTCGAGCATCTGCCGCCCGTAGTCGTCGGACCCGGCGCCCATGAACACGCCCGCGTCCGAACCGGCCAGGGTGTGCGGGGCGATCCCCGCGTCCTCCAGCGCCTCCCAGCCCGTCTCCAGCGTGAGCCGCTGCTGGGGGTCCATCAGCTCCGCCTCGCGCGGGGTGATCCCGAAGAACGCGGCGTCGAAGCCGGCCGCGTCGGCGAGGAACGCGCCCCGCCGCGGTGCGGCGGCCAGCGCACGTGCCAGGCCCGGCCGGCCCCGGTAGGCGTCCCAGCGTCCCTCGGGCAGATCACCGACGGCCTCACGGCCCTCGGTCAGGAACGTCCAGTACGCGTCGGGGGTGTCGATCCCGCCCGGCAGGCGGCAGCCGATCCCGACGACGGCGATGGCTTCGGCATGTTCGTGCTGCTGCGTCACAGATCTGCCTTTCGGCGTTGGCGAACGGTCCCGGCGTCCACAGGCCAGCAAATCCCGCCGGGAGCAAGCGCGGTGCAAGTCCGCCCCGCCCTCACCCGCCGGCCCGCCGCCGCGGGCACCTTGCGGGGACGTTGCGCGCGGCGGCCCACGATGCCGAACGGGCGGCACCGTCCCCCCGGGGGACCCGGCGGCCGTCTCCACGCGGTACGAGGTCAAGGAGGCAGCCATGACCCGCACACTGGACATCGGTCTCGACATCGACGGGGTGCTCTACCCCTTCGTGGACGTCGTCGCCCGCTACGCCGAGGGCGTCCTGGGGCGCCCGTGCTCGGCGAAGGCCGAGTCGTGGGACTGGTACGTGCACCAGTGGGGCCTGAGCGAGCGGGAGTTCTTCGCGCTGTGCGGGCGGGGGGTGCACGAGAACGTGGTGTTCACCGAGGGCGCCCCGCTGCCCGGCGCGCTCGAAGCGGTCCGCGAACTGGCCCGGGCCGGGCACCGGCTGCACTACGTGACGGCCCGCGCGATCACCGGCGTACCCGCGCCGCTGGCCTGGCGCCGCACGGCGGCGTGGCTGGCCGCCTGGGACTTCCCCGTCGACTCGCTGACCATCGCCGCCGACAAGGCGTGCCGGTTCACCGACGTCTTCCTCGACGACTCGCCCGGCAACTGCGACGCCCTCGTCGACGCCGGCCACCCGCGTCCCGTGCTGTGGTGCCACGGGCCGATCACCGCCCACCGGGCGGAACGGGTCTTCGCCTGGGACGAGTTCCTCGCCCTGGTGGACGCCGAGAGCGCCGCCCCCGCGGTGTGTCCCGCCACCGTCCGTTCCGTCCGGCGCCCCGCCCGCCTCGCCGCGACCGCCTGAACACCGCCCGGCGCACCTGGAGCACCTGGCGCACCCCGCACCCCGCGCCCCAGCCCGGCCCCTCGGACCCCGGGCCCGAGGGGAGTGCCCTGTACGCTGGCAAAGCGCTCCAGGCGCAGTACTCCGCCCGATGTGATGCCGGTGGCGTGACGGAGAAGGAACATGCGACAGAACCCACAACGCCGCACCGCGCTGCTGGACGCGGCCATCGAAGTCCTGGCCCGCGACGGCATGCGCGGCCTGACCCTGCGCGCGGTGGACGCCGAGGCCGGCGTCCCCGTCGGCACCTGCTCCAACTACTTCGCCCACCGCGGCCAGCTGCTCGGCCAGATCATGTCGCGCACCCGGGAGCGCCTGACCCCCGACCCCGCGGAGCTCGCCGACACGCTCACCGCCCCGCGCGACCACCACCTCGTCGCCCGCCTGCTGCGCCAGGTCCACCAACGCATGGACAACGACCGCGCCAGCTACCTGGCGATGCTCGAACTGCGCCTGGAGGGCGCCCGCCGCCCCGAACTGGGCGCCGAGCTCAACAAGGGCCTCGCCGCGGAGCTCGAGACGAACATCCGCTTCCACCTCGACACCGGGCTGCCCGGCGACCGCACCGACGTCGTCCTGCTCTACCTCGCCGTCCACGGCATGATCGTCGACGATCTCACCGTCCCGGCCGTCCTCGACGGCCGTGCCCCCGCCCTCATCGACGAACTCACCACCCGCCTCCTCGCCCGCCCCGCCACCGACGCCCACCCCGCCACCGACGCCTGACCGCCGCCCCGCGGCCGCCCCCAGGGCCGAAGCCGCGCCGGGCACCGGACCCGCCCGACGCCCCGCACGCACCCGCCCCGGGACCGGAGCGCCGCCGTCCGCCCCGCCTTGCACGCCTGTTGCGAGCCGCCCGCTTTGCTCGCAGCATGGCGAAACGCAAAGAGTGGGATGCCGTCGTCGTCGGCTCCGGCATCGGCGGCCTCGTCTGCGCCGCCTACCTCGCGGTGAGCGGACTGCGCGTCCTCGTGCTCGAACAGCACGACGTCGCCGGCGGCAACAGCCATGTCTTCCGGCGCCGCCGCCGCTACGAGTTCGACGTCGGCATCCACTACCTCGGCGACTGCGGACCCGGCGGCCTGCTGCCCTCCGTCTTCGGCGGCCTGGGCCTCGCGGACCGGATCACCTACCTGCCCATGGACCAGGACGGCTTCGACCGCATCGTCGTGCCCGGCCTCACCCTCGACGTGCCCGCGGGCTGGGACGGCTACCGCAAACGCCTCAAGGAGGCGTTACCCGGCGATGCCGCCGGCATCGACACGTTCACCTCGATCTGCTCCGCCGTCGGCGCGGAGGGACGCAGCGCCCTGCTGAGCGAGACGGACCTCACCGACGAGCAGTTCGCCGCCCGCAGCCCCGCCTTCACCGCCTGGGAACAGCGCACCCTGGCCGACCTGTTCGACCACTGCGGCCTCTCCACCCGGGCCCGTACCGTCCTGGCCGCCCACGCGCCCACCTACGGACTGCCGCCCGGCCGGTGCCCGCTGCCCACCCACGCGGCGATCATCGACCACTACCTGCACGGCGCCTACTACCCAAAGGGCGGCGGCCAGATGCTGCCCGCCGGTCTCGTCGAAGTCATCGAGTCGCACGGCGGCGAGGTCCGCACCCGCGCCCGGGTCGAACGCATCCTCGTCACCTCCGGCCGCGCCCGCGGCGTCACCCTGACCGACGGCGAAGTCGTCACCGCACCACTGGTCGTCTCCAACGCCGACTACACCCGCACCGTCCAGAACCTCGTCGGCGAGGAGCACTTCGAGCCCGGCACGGTACGACGCACCCGCGGCTCCACCATGTCGCTTCCCTTCGCCGTCCTGTACGTCGCCCTCGACACCACCCTCCCCGAGCGCCCCAACGCCAACCTGTGGTGGTACCGGCACACCGACATCGACACCGGTTTCCGGCAACTGGCCGAACACCGCATCGACCCGGTGCCGTTCCTGTTCGTGTCCTTCTCCTCCCTCAAGGACCCCGCCGCCCGCAACATCGCCCCCGAAGGACACAGCAACTTCCAGGTGATGACCCTCGTCCCGCCCGACCACGCCTACTGGGGAGCCGACGCCGGGCCCGCCGACGGCGGCCGCTACCGCCGCACCGACCTCTACCGGCGCCGCAAACAGGAACTCACCGACGCGATGCTGAACGCCGCCGAGGAGGCACTCGGCCCCTTCCGCGGCCACATCACCCACCTAGAGGCCGC
This sequence comes from Streptomyces pristinaespiralis, assembly GCF_001278075.1. GTDB lineage: Bacteria > Actinomycetota > Actinomycetes > Streptomycetales > Streptomycetaceae > Streptomyces > Streptomyces pristinaespiralis. Next base: position 8,379,101 of record NZ_CP011340.1, read on the forward strand.
CACCCCCCTCACCCACGAGCGCTACATCCACTCCCGCGGCGGCACCCCCTACGGCCTGGCCGGCTGGGGAGCGACCGGCGAACGCCCCGACACCACCACCGGCGTCGAGGGACTGCACGTCGTCGGCACCAGCATCCGCTACGGCTCCGGCATCGAAGGCGTCGCCACGGGCGCCATGATGTGCGCCTCCACCATCCTCGGCCGCCGCCTCGTCCCCGAGGTCACCCGCGGCGCCGTCCTCGCCGACCGGTCTCTTCTGCCGCACCGGGGCGAGGACTTCGACCCGCTCGCCGTCTCCCGCGGCAGGGCCCGCCGCCACGCCCGCGGCCTCGCCCGTATCGACACCGCCCGCCGCCCGGCATGAGCCCGAGCCCCGAGGAGCACCCCATGACCCACCCGCCCCTGCCCCTGCCCGCCGCGCCCGGCGCCGCCACCGCCACCGCACCACCCGGCCCCCGGCCGTTCGTCCTGGACCCCGCCGGCCGCGACCTGCACGGCGAGGCCGCCCGCCTGCGCGCCCTCGGCCCGGCCGTCCTCGTCGAACTCCCCGCCGGCATCCGGGCCTGGTCGATCAACACCCACGACCTCCTCAAGACCCTCCTCACCGACGACCGCGTCTCCAAGGACCCGCGCCGCCACTGGCCCGCCTGGCAGCGCGGCGAACACCACGACACCTGGATCCGCACCTGGGTCGGCGTCCACAACATGGACACCGCCTACGGCCCCGAACACCGCCGGCTGCGCAAACTCGTCGCCCCGACCTTCACCGGCCGCCGCACCCGGGCCATGCTGCCCCGCGTCCGCCACGCCGCCGACCGCCTCCTCGACGCCCTGGCGGACACCGCCCCCGGCGACATCGTCGACCTGCGCGCCGCCTACGCCCACCCCCTGCCCATGCAGGTCATCTGCGACCTGTTCGGCGTCCCGGAAACCTCCCGCCCCCGCCTCGCCCGCCTCATGGCCCGCGCCATGGACACCACCCTCACCCCCGACGAGGCCGAACAGACCGTCCACGAGGTCGACGACGCCCTCACCGCCCTCGTCGCCCACCGCCGCAGCCACCCCGGCGACGACCTGACCAGCGCCCTCGTCGCCGCCCGCGACGACGACGGATCACACCTGAGCGAACGCGAACTCCTCGACACCCTCCTGCTGGTCATCGGTGCCGGCAACGAGACCACCGTCAACCTCATCGGCAACGCCGTCCACGCCCTGCTCACCCACCCCGACCAGCTGCGCCTGGTCCTCGACGGCACCGTCTCCTGGCACGACGCCATCGAGGAGACCCTGCGCTGGGCCCCCAGTGTCGCCAACGTCCCCCTGCGCTACGCCGTCGAGGACATCGCGCTGCCCGGCGGCCCCACCATCCGCAAGGGCGAGGCGATCCTCGCCGCCTACGCCGCCGCGGGCCGCGACCCGGACAGACACGGCCCCACCGCCGACCGGTTCGACATCACCCGCCCCGGCAGGGGAGCGGCCGAACACCTCGCCTTCGGACACGGCGTCCACTTCTGCCCCGGCGCCCCGCTCGCCCGCACGGAAGCGGCCGTCGCACTGCCCGCCCTCTTCGACCGTTTCCCCGGGATCCACCTCGCCGCCGCACCCGGCGGACCGGCCCCCACGGAAGGTTTCATCGCCTACGGACACCACACCCTCCCGGTCCGCCTCACCGCACTCCACCCGGCCGCCAGGAATCCTCGGCTCCGACTCGAGGAACCTGGCGCTGCCCGGAACGGCTCGGTTTGACTGGCCCGCATGACACCTGACACACCCACAGCAGCCACCCGTCCGACCCTCGTCACCGGCGGCACCGGCAAGACAGGACGCCGCGTCGCCGAGCGGCTCTCCTTACGCGGCCTGCGGCCCCGTACGGGATCGCGCACCGGCACCCCGCCCTTCGACTGGAACGCCCCCGCCACCTGGGACGCCGCCCTCGACGGCATGGGCTCGGTCTACCTCAGCTACTACCCGGACCTGGCCTTCCCCGGCGCCGCCGACACCGTCGGCGCGTTCTGCCGCACCGCCGTCGCCGCCGGCGTCCGCCGCATCGTCCTGCTCTCCGGCATCGGCGAGGAAGGCGCCCGCGCCGCAGAGGACCGCCTCAAGGCCTCCGGCGCCGAATGGACCGTCGTGCGCTCCAACTGGTTCGACCAGAACTTCTCCGAGTGCTTCTTCCTGCCGCCGGTCCTCGCCGGCGAACTCGCCGTCCCCGCCGCCGACACCGTCGCCCCCTTCGTCGACGCCGACGACGTGGCCGACGTCGCCGTCGCCGCCCTCACCGACCCCGCCCACACCGGCCGCACCTACGAACTGTCCGGCCCCCGGCTGCTCAGCTTCGCCGACATCGCCGACGAACTGTCCAAGGCGACGGGCCGCACCATCACCTACCGCCCCGTCACCGTCGAGGAGTACCGCACCATCCTGAAGGACGCCGGCCAGGACCAGACCTACGCCGACGTCTTCGCCGTCTTCCTCGACGGCCGCAACGCCCACCTCGTCGACGGCGTCCGCCAGGTCCTGCACCGCGAACCGCGCGACTTCACCGACTTCGCCCGCGAGACCGCCGCCACCGGCGTCTGGACCCCCTGACCCGCACCCGCCCCGCCCGGGTGTCCGGGACACGTCCCGGACACCCCGGGCCCTCCCACCGGCCGCGTGCCCCGTGCCACGGTGACCGCCCATCACCGGAAACCACTCGCAGGAGGCAGCCGCCATGCGCCAGCACCGACAGGTCCGCCACCGCACCACCGCGACGATCATGGCCACCGCCGCGGCCCTGACCGCCACCGTCTCCGCCACGACCACGGCCACCGCCGCACCCGCCGACCGCTGCAGCCAGGCCGCCCCCGCCCGCGCCGACAACCCGTACACCACCACCCACACCGCCCTGGACGCCGCACCGCTGCGCATGGGCCCCTACGGCGAGTGCTACCGCCTCCAGACCTACCCGGCGGGCACCCGGATCGAGGTCCGCTGCTTCATCGTCAACGAGTACGGGAACACCTGGTCCTACGTCCCCGGAGCCGGCTGGATCTGGGACGGCCACCTGTCGGGCAACGGCTCGCCCCACCGCTGCATCGTCTGACCGACCCGGACACGCCCCGGCCCACCGGCCCCCGCCCTGCCGCACCGGCCCGCCCGCACGCCGGGCGGGCCGGTGTGTCCGTCACACGACCGCTGATGTGACGAACTGTCATGTGACGAAATGCCATAGGGGACATTCGGGTGGCAATGCTCCCGTACTGCAACTGCCGCCGCCGCAGCGCAGTCCTTGCCACCACAGACACCGCACCACCCCTCAGGGAGGCAGACATGACCGCCTGGCACACCACCACCGGGACCACCACCATCGACCCCTACCGCTTCCCCGGCGCCACGGACGACTACCTGCTGCCCGCGCCCCGGCCCGGCCAGCGCGTCCCCCTCCCGCTCGAGCCGGCCGACCGCCGCCGCCTGGACCTGCACGCCGCCCTGACCACCGCCGGCATCGCCCCGCTGCCCGGCGACCTCGCCGCCATCGACGCGCTCTGCGCCCTCGACGACACCACCCACGCCGCCCTCCAGCGCTGGATCACCCGCAAGCCGTGACCAGGACCGCCCCCACCCCGCACCGGGTGGCCGGGCCGCGTCCCACCCGCCCGCCCGGCCCCGCGCCCGGCCGCGTACCGTTCCCCCATGCCCCGCCTCGAACCCCTGCACGCCGGCCACGCCGACGCCCTGCTCGCCTTCGAACGCGACAACCGGGCCTACTTCGCCGCCCACGTCCCCGACCGCGGCGACGACTACTTCACCCACTTCGCCGCCCGCCTTGCCGCCCTGCTCGCCGAACAGGCCGCGGGAATCTGCCGCTTCCACGTCCTCGTCGACGACGCCGGTGCGATCGTGGGCCGCGTCAACCTCGTCGACCTCGTGGACGGCGGCGCCGAACTCGGCTTCCGTGTCGCCGAGAAGGCCGCCGGAAAGGGCCTCGCCACCACGGCCGTCCAGCAGGTGTGCACGCTCGCGGCCACCGCCTACGGCCTGAACACCCTGCACGCGGCGGCCACCGTCGCCAACACCGGTTCGCGGACCGTCCTGACCCGCAACGGCTTCACGGAAACGGGCACCACCGTCCTCGACGGCCACCCCGCACTGCGCTTCACCCGCCCCCTCACCCCGCCCGCCCCGGCATGACCCACCGCCCGGTCCCGAACGGCCCCGGCTCGACGCCGGGGCCCTCGTCACCGGGGCGCGGGTCGTCCATGGAGCGGCGGATCCGTCCCGGGAAAAGGAAGATCCCGGCTGGACGGGGGGGACCAGCCGGGATCGGTACAGGGTGGGCACGGAGGGCGGTCGCCTCTCGGCGAGGGGCTCCACAGGGCTTCAGCCGAACGATCTTCCCCATGGGCTGCAGGTGAGGCCCGGGGACACTGTCCCCTCCGCGACCACATACATGTGAACGGTAAACCATCCCGGGTTGTTCCCGGCACTCGCCCCACCCGCCCCGCGCGCCCCACCAGCCTCCGAACCCCCTCGCGTCCACCGCACCGTGATGCGGCCCCGACGGACGGTGACCGACCCGGCCCGGGGTGGCGGCGCGGCACCCCAGGGCGGGAGGCCCCGCGCCGGACCCGGCCCGAGACCGGTCCCGCCCGTGCGGGGCCGCGACCGCGCGCTCAGCCGGTGGCGGCGCCGAACCACCGGGGCAGCCGGTCGAGCAGATCCTGCTGATCCTCGCCGACCCACGCCACATGACCGTCCGGCCGCAGCAGCACCGCGGGCACGTCCAGCTCCTCGCCGGCGTCGACGACGTGGTCCACCCGGTCCGCCCAGCCCGCGACCGACAGCAGCCCGGTCCGGTCGAGCAGCAGCCCCCGGCCCTCGCGCATCAGCTCGTACAGGCGCCCCCGCTCCAGCCTCACGTCACGCATCCGCCGGCCGAGCAGGTCGTGCCCCTCGCCGAAGTCGTAGCGGACCCCGACCGCGGTGATCATCCCGGTCACGTACCGGTTCACCTCCTCGAAGTCCATCAGCTTCGCGAACAGCTCCCGCAGCGCGGCCGCACCCGGGTCGGCCCCCAGCAGCGTGATCTGCGCCCGGGTGTTGTCCAGCACCCGCGCGCCCACCGGGTGCCGCTCGGCGTGGTAGCTGTCCAGCAGCCCCTCCGGCGCCCAGCCGGCGACCTCGGCGGCCAGCTTCCAGCCGAGGTTGAACGCGTCCTGGACACCGAGGTTGAGCCCCTGCCCGCCGGTCGGCGGATGGATGTGCGCCGCGTCGCCGGCCAGCAGCACCCGGCCGACCCGGTAACGCTCGGCCTGCCGGGTGGCGTCGCCGAACCGGGACAGCCAGCGCGGCGAGTGCACCCCGAAGTCGGTGCCCGCGAACGCCCGCAGCTGCTTCTTGAACTCCTCGAGGGTCGGCGCGCTAGAACGGTCCTCCGCCACCCCGTCGGCGGGCACGACGACGCGGCACACCCCGTCCTCGCCGGGGGCGACGCCGAACCGCAGCTGGGTCCTGCGGACCTCCTCGACGACGGCGGCGATCGTCGCCGGATCCTCGGTGACCTCCATCTCGCCCAGCAGCGTCTCCACCGTCGCGGGCTCGCCGGGGAAGCCGACGCCGAGCAGCTTGCGCACCGTACTGCGGCCGCCGTCGCACCCGACGAGGTAGCGCGAGCGCAGGTGCGTGCCTCCTGCGCCGGCTACGCCCCCACTGGCGGGGGCACCCCCATTCCCCAGCTCGACGTCCACCCCGTCCTCGTCCTGGCTCAGCCCGACCACCTCGCAGCCGCGCCGGATCTCGGCGCCGAGTTCGACGGCGCGCTCCTCGAGCAGCCGCTCGGTCACCGGCTGCGGGGTGGCGACACCGTACGGATGGGCCGTGTCCAACCCGTCCGGCCACGGCTTCACGATGCCGCCGAAGAGACCACCGACCTGGAACTTCTCACTGACCGCGAGGAACCGGTCCAGCAGGCCGCGCTGGTCCATCATCTCGACGCTGCGCGTGTGCAGGCCCTGCCCGCGGGACTGCCTGGTCGGCTCGGTCAGCTTCTCCAGCACGACGACGTGCACATCGTGCAGCCGCAACTCGCAGGCCAGCATCAATCCGGTCGGCCCGCCGCCGACCACGATCACGTCAATCATCAAGAACGCCCATTCGACGAGACTGGCAACCCATACATGAACAAAGCCCGCCCACCTCGCGAAATAGTCATTTCCGCAGGTTCTGGTCCGGGTTGATCATTCTGCGGCACCCCCCGGGCCTTGCCGCAAGCCCCCCGGGGCGCTATAAGTTGAGAGTGGCAAGGAGCGGGTAACCTCCTTGCCTTTCCCTTTTCCTGGGCGCTCAGAAAGAGACGTCGAAGCAGCCGATGTCGGTGAAGGCCACCTCAAGGCCCTCGGCACGCCGCCCGCCCTCTAGAGTCACGCCGGTGACCGACCTCTCCTACCTCGCCGACGTCCGGGAGTCGTACGACTCCGTCGCCGCCGAATACGCCCGACGGGTCAAGTTCCCGGCCGAGTTGGACCCGCTGTCCCGCGCCATGCTCGCGGCGTTCGCCGAGGCCGTGCGGACGGCCGGCCGCGGGGCCGTCGCGGACATGGGATGCGGTCCCGGCCGGGTGACGGCGCACCTGGCGGAGCTGGGGGTGCCCGCGTTCGGCATCGACCTGTCGCCCGCGATGGTCGGACTGGCCCGGCAGGCGTACCCGGAGCTGCGTTTCACCGTCGGGTCGATGACCGCGCCGGCGATCGGCGACGACGAACTCGGCGGCATCCTCGCCTACTACTCCGTCCACCACACGCCACCGGAACTGCTGCAGGTCGTGTTCGGCGAATTCCGCCGCACGCTGGCACCCGGGGGCCTCCTGATGATGGCCGGCCCGGTGGGATCCGGTGAGCATCTGCGTCCGACACAGGCGTACGGCGGCCGCCCGGTGTCCTACGGGTCCTACCTGACGCCGCCGGACCGGCTCGCCGAACTGCTGGAGGCGGCCGGCCTCGTGGTCACCGCACGCCTGCTGCAGGCGCCCGACGAAGGAACGAAGAGAACCATCGCCACCTTCCTCGCCCAAAAGCCCGAGCTCCCGAACGCCGGGGGCACGACCGCCTGTTGACGCGGACGGACGACGCCGGGGCGGTTGCCTGTCTCAGGGCAGCCGGTGCCGGACCCCGTCCCAGGCCAGGAGGAGATCACGCGTCGGACCGGGCCCCGTCCGGCCGACGAGGTCTGCCAGATGGGCCGTCAGGTTCTTGTGCCGCCGCAGCTCGCGGAGCTGCTCGATGGGCAGTTCACGCCAGCGGTCACCGAGCGCACCGGCCTGCGAGGGCGTGAGACGCAATGTCCCGAGCGTGTCGGACGCCAACGCGTCCGGGCTCCGGTCGGGATCGTCGTCGTCGGGACCGAGATGGTCGATGATCCACATCCGGAGCGTGAAGTCCTGCGTGGCCGCGCGTGTCCGGTCTTCAAGACCGTCACCATGCGCACGCCGGTTCGCCAGCAGGGAGAGCTTGGCCCACCGCAGGCGGGCCTCCGCGGGCCGGTCGTCGTCATAGGCACGGCCCTGCGCGACGATACGTACTGCCTCGAGGTGCCTGCCGTGCTCGTTCACGGCCATCGCGTGGAGCCGTTCGAAGCTCCACGTGCCGAGTCCGGGCTCCTGATCCTCCCGGCCCGTGCCGGTGCTCGTGCCCGATGCCATCCCCACATCCTTTCCGGCGAACAGCGCGAACAGCGCGAACAGCGCGAACAGCGCGAACGGTCCGAGCTGTTCGAGCAGCGGTCGGCGAACAATATGAACGCAAAGATCAGCCGCATGGTTTCCCGGCCCCTGTCTCCCTAGCATCAGCGCCGACGACGCACCGATGCGCGCCCGCGAGGACGAGGAGCCGCCTTGAACAGGTCAGAAACACGCACCTCCCGACGGCCGGTGTCCCGCCGGCGCCGCGCCGCGGGAATCGCGGCCTGTCTCCTCGGGCTGATCGGCGGCGCGGTCGGCGCGGCCCCCGCCGCGCAGGCGGACGGCGACGGCCCGGCACCCGCCGTGTGTCCCGCCGAACTGGCGGAGAAGGCCACCTGCTACTCCGGACAGGACGCCAACGGGGCTCACTACACGTTCGCGATACCCGCCCGGTGGAACGGTTCCCTCGTCGTGCACGCCCACGGCGGCCCCGACCTCGGCGACGCCTCCGACCCCGGCCGCAGCGGTGAGGACCTCCAGCGCTGGGCCGTCATGGTGGACGAGGGTTACGCCTGGGCCGGCTCCTCCTACCGGCGGGGCGGCTACGGCACACGGATGGCCGCCGCCGACACCGAGAACGTACGCCGCCTGTTCGTCGACACGTTCGGCCGACCGCAGCGGACCTACGTGCACGGCCAGTCCTGGGGCGGCAACGTCGCCGCCAAGGTGGTCGAGGTCTACGGCGGGCACCACGGCCCGTACGACGGCGCCCTGCTCACCAACGGCGTCCTCGCGGGCGGCACCCGCGGCTACGACTACCGCGTCGACCTGCGCGTGGTCTACCAGTACTACTGCCAAAACCATCCCCGCCCCACCGAGCCCCGGTACCCGCTGTGGGAGGGGCTGCGGGCCGGCTCGACGATGACGACGGCCGGCCTGCGTGCCCGCCTGCAGGAGTGCACCGGCTACGCGTCCGCGCCGCAGGAGCGCACCGCCCTGCAGCAGCGCAACCTCGACGACATCCTGGCCGTCACGCGCATCCCCGAGCGCACACTGGAGTCGCATCTGCGGTTCGCGACGTTCACCTTCCGTGACATCGTGCTGGGCCGTCTCGGCGGCCGTAATCCCTTCAGCAACAAGGGCGTCCGGTACTCCGGCTCGCACGACGACAAGGCGCTCAACGCCGGCGTCGAGCGTTTCTCCGCCGACCCGGCCGCCCGGCGCGATCTTTCGTACGACAGTGATCTCACCGGCCGCGTCCACGTCCCGGTGCTCACCCTGCACGCGATCGACGACCCCACCGCGTTCGTCGAGCACGAGGCCGCCTACCGAGCCACCCTCGAGGGGGCCCGCAGGGACGGTCACCTCGTGCAGACCTTCACCAGGGAGAGCGAGCACAGCGAGCTGAGCGACTCCGAGTACGCGAGCGCCGTCTCCTCCCTGGACACCTGGGTCCGCACCGGCCGCAAGCCTTCCCCGCGGTCGATCGCGGCGTCCTGTCCCGCGTTCGACCGCGCTTACGGCACCGGCTGCTTCTACGACCCGGACTTCAGCCCGGCCCCGTACGCCTCACGGATCAGGCCCCGGCCGGGCGGGCTGGACTGGCCCGCCATGACCTTCGCCGAGGAGCAGGCCTGGAGCCGGATCGACGGCATCGGCATCGCTCCCTGACCCACCCGCCACGCCGCCGGTCCCGGCGTGCACGATGGCGCCCGGTGCGGGGGAGGAGGCCCCGTGCCGGGGCCGGGCCGCGCCGGAGGTCAGGGCTGTGGCGGGGGCGGCAGTTCGGCGTGCACGACCGTGTAGTCGCCCCTGGTCACCGGGGCGTACGGGGCCGGCGCCATGCAGGTGCCGACGGGGGCGTCCTCGGGGCCGCCCGCGCCGTCCGGCAGCAGATTCACACCGTTCCACGAGAAGCCCACACGGTCGCCGGAGCGGTTCTTGCCGCCCTTTCCTCCGTCGTACACGCTGAATCCGAGCCTCAGACCGATGTCGAGCGGCCCGCCGGGACCCACCTTGGTGATGACCGCCGTCAGCGTCGCCGAGCGGGGACCGGTGACCAGACAGTCCACCCGTCCCTCGGCCGTGTAGGTGACGTCCCGTTCGGCCGAGTAGTGCGAGATCCTGACCGTTCCCCGGGCGTCGGTGGGAAGGCCCGTGGGTATCCCGGGCAGCGGCCGGCTGTACGGAGCGGCGACCGCGTCGAAGCTGAACGAGCGGACGTCTTCGTCCTGGTGGTAGGGCAGCACGAAATCCGCGCCCCCGGTGACACTCGCGTACGCCGGCGTTCCACGACGCTCGGCAGGGGCACCGGCGGCACCCGAGGCACCCGACGCACTCGAGGCCCCCGAGGCACCCGACGTGCCGGAGGCACTGGAGGTGCCGCTCACGGCGAGCACTGCGACGGCCGCGGTCAGTACGGCCGCTGTCCTGCGTGGTGACGGATGAAACACGTTGGTCTCCCGGGAGTTGGTGTTCCGACGTGTTCCATCCTTCAGGCCGCCCCCTTGCCGGCCATCGGCCGTGAGCGGCAACTCCGCGCGCTCGCCTCGGCCGCTCGGCGGACCCGTGGTCGGTCTCAGGTCGCGCCGGCCGGGGGAGCGGGGCCGGTGGTCCGGCGGGCGCCGGTGAGAAGACGATCACCTCTCGGGAGGAACGGCAGCACCTCGAATGCCGCACCGCCGAAAGCTGACGTGCCGACCCCGCCCCCCGGCCATGTTCCTGCATCACATAGGTTGTTGCAAGTAATGTGCAATAGAGGTTGGCTGTCCCCGGACGATCACCCACACGGAAACGAAAGGGGACGTGCCTGATGGGCACCTACGCGCTTCCCGACCTGCCGTACGACTACTCCGCGCTCGCCCCGGCCATCACGCCGGAGATCCTGGAGCTGCACCACGCCAAGCACCACGCCGCCTACGTCAAGGGCGCCAACGACACCCTGGAGCAGCTCGCCGAGGCCCGGGAGAAGGACCTGATCACCCCCACCGGCCTGGTGGGTCTGGAGAAGACCTTCGCCTTCAACCTCTCCGGGCACGCCCTGCACTCGATCTTCTGGCAGAACCTCTCCCCGGACGGCGGCGACCGCCCCGAGGGCGCGCTCGCCGACGCCATCGACGAACACCTCGGCGGCTTCGAGGCGTTCAGGAAGCAGCTGACGGTCGCCACCACCTCGGTACAGGGTTCCGGCTGGGGCGTACTGGCCTGGGAGCCGCTCGGCCGCCGCCTGATCGTCGAACAGGTCTACGACCACCACGGCAACGTGGGCCAGGGCAGCACCCCGCTGCTGGTCTTCGACGCCTGGGAGCACGCCTACTACCTGCAGTACAAGAACGTCCGCCCCGACTACGTCACCAAGCTGTGGGACCTGGTCAACTGGGAGGACGTCGCCGCGCGTTACGCGGCAGCGTCCGGCGCCTGACCTCAGCGCGGGCCGCGCCCGGGTGCGGTGGGCGACGAGCCCGAGAGGCCCGTCGCCCACCCCGCCGGGCGCGGCCCGCCGGGCGATCCCGGTCCCGCGCCCGACCGACCCACCGGCCGCCCGGCCCGGCCACCACCTGACGCCCCGCCGGACCTCCCGCCTGCGGCGGCCACCCTGACACCCCGCCGGACACGCCGCCGGGCACGCCGCCGGACCCGCCTGCCGCGTGGCCTCGCGCACCCGCGCCCCGGGCGGCCACCCTGGCACCTGCCGGGGCGACCCTCTCCGGGGCGGCCCCCCGGGCGATACCGGGCCGAGCCCGACCGGCCCACCGGCCGCCCGGCCCGGCCACCACCTGACGCCCCGCCGGACACGCCGCCGGGCGCGCCGCCGGGCGCGCCTGCCGCGTGGCCTCGCGCACCCGCGCCCGGGGCGGCCACCCTGACACCTGCCGGGGCGACCCTCTCCGGGGCGGCCCCCCGGGCGATACCGGGCCGAGCCCGACCGGCCCACCGGCCGCCCGGCCCGGCCACCACCTGACGCCCCGCCGGACACGCCGCCGGGCACGCCGCCGGACCCGCCTGCCGCGTGGCCTCGCGCACCCGCGCCCTGGGCGGCCACCCTGAAACCTGCCGGGGCGGCCCCCCAGGGGATACCGGGCCCCGCCCGGACCTCCCGCCCGCGGCGGTCACCTGACACCCCGCCCGGCGCGGCCGCCGGCCGCCGGGCGGCCGGTCAGCCGCGCTCGTCCGCCAGCCATGCGTCGAACGTCTGCATACCCCGCGGCCCCGGCCCCGTGGGGAGCAGGCCGCCGCCCGCCATCGCGCGGCCCGCCGCTCCCGGGTAGCGGACCGGCAGCACGAAGCGGCGTTCCGGGCGGGTGGGGAGCAGGCGGCGGACCATGTCGAGGAGCCACTCCTCGCGGGGGCCCGCCAACTCCGGGGCCATGCCCTGCGCGGGCCCCTCGGCCAGCCCGGTCAGGGCGCGGGCCACCTCCCGGACCCCGACCGGCTGGACGCGCATGCGCGGGATCACCGCCAGCGGGCCGGGCATGCCGTCGAGGAGCTGGTCGGCGAACTCGTGGAACTGCGTCGTCCGCAGCACCGTCCACGGGACCGGGCCGCCCGCCACGACCTGCTCCTGGCGGATCTTGCCCTGGTAGTAGCCGTGGCCGACCCGCTCGATGCCCACGATCGACAGCACCACGTGGTGGCGCACGCCGGCCCGTTCCCCGGCCGCGAGCAGATGGCGCGACGCCGCCTCGAAGAACGCCACGGCCTTCCGGCGGCTGAGCGTCGCCGCGTTGGTCACGTCGATCACCGCCTCGACACCGGCCAGGGCCTCGGCGAGACCCTGGCCCGTGGTGACGTCCACGCCCTTGGAACGGGCCAGCACCACGGGCTCGTGCCCGGCGGCGCGCAGCTCCCCGACGACGTGCCGCCCGGCCAGGCCGGTACCGCCCGCTACCGCAACACGCATGCGATCTCTCCGTTCAGGCATCCAGGTGCTCGTGCATTCGGGTGCACGGCGGGCGCATCCGCCGTACGCAGCCGCAACCGCAACCGCAACCGCAACCGCAACCGCAACCGCAACCGCGCCGCGCCCGTGACGCGGCGCCCGTCACGCGGCGTGGGTGACGCGGAGTTTCGACTGGCCGTGCGGCAGCTGTTCCCAGTCGTCCATGAAGCGGGCGGCGAGGCCGTGCCGTGCGGCCAGCCGGACCAGCGTCTGGGTGCGGTAGTAGAAGTCCTCGCCCAGCACCTGGTGCTCACGCGTCTCGGTGCGGTCGTAGGTGAAGTCGAAGAACCCGCCCGGGGCGAGCACCCGCCCCACGTTCGCCAGGCATTCGTCGATGATGTCGAGCGTCGAGTGCGAGAAGACGCTGTGCGCGTGCACGACCGTGAACGCGGCGTCGGGGAGGAAGTCCAGCGTCAGGTTGTCGACGGGCGTCAGATACGGAAGCTTGTGCTGGAGCCCGTAGCGCACGAGGGTCTTCTTGGCCTCGATGAGAATGTCGGGCGAGATGTCGATCCCGTAGTAGTGGCCGGGCTCCAGATGGTCGATGAACCGCCAGCCGGCCCGCAGATTGCCGCAGCCGAGCTCCAGCATCCTGTCCTGCGGCCTCAGCCCGTGCTCGCGCAGGTAGTCGAACTGCATCTGCCCGATGGCGAGCCAGCGGTCGTGGGAGGGGCCGCCGCCGACCGCCGCCTCCGGGCTCTTCGCGGTGTCGGAGGCCATCACCGCCCGGTAGTAGGCGACGTGGCCGTCGCGGTGGCGCAGCCGCAGCCAGGTGTCGCGGCCCGCCCGGCGCAGATAGGGCAGTACGCGCCGCGGATGCCGCAGCGCGTACCGCGCCTTGTGGCCGAGGCTCGACCGGTTCGTCGACAGACGGGATGCGGGTCGTTGCGGCATGACGGCCTCCGTGCCATCGGTGGGCGTCCCCCTTCCCGGATGCTAACCACGGGCGGCTCCGCCGAGCGCGGCCTCACCCGATCGCCACATACTCCGCCCCGCGCCCCGCCCCACCCGTCCGGCTGACCCGGCCGAGGGCATGTCCGAAAGGTCCCGGGCGCGGCATCGCGGCATAGCGTGTGGCATCGCGTTGGCTGGGCACTCCACCGCTTTCCGAACTGCTCACAAAGGAACCGCCAGAACAGCCCGGGGGTCACACATGGTCACATCCACCCACACGTCGGCTCCCGTCCCCGTCAAGGGCCGCACGCGGGGCCAGGCCGTCATCGTGTGGCTGACGACCACGGATCACAAGAAGATCGGGCACCTGTACCTGATCGCGTCGTTCCTGTTCTTCGCCGTCGCCGGCGTGATGGCCCTGCTGCTCCGCGCGGAACTGGCCCGGCCGGGTATCCAGATCCTCTCGAGCGAGCAGTACAACCAGACGTTCACGATGCACGGCACCATCATGCTGCTGCTGTTCGCGACGCCCACCTTCGCGGGATTCGCGAACGCCGTCATGCCGTTGCAGATCGGCTCTCCCGACGTGGCCTTCCCACGGCTGAACATGCTGTCGTTCTGGCTGTTCTTCTTCGGCGGACTGATCGTGGTCAGCAGTCTGTTCACCCCCCAGGGCGCGGCCGACTTCGGCTGGACCGCCTACACACCGCTCAGCGGCGGCGAGCGCTCGCCGTACGTGGGCGGCGACCTGTGGATCATGGGCCTGGCGCTGGCCGGGTTCGGCACCATCCTCGGCGCCGTCAACTTCATCACGACGATCATCTGCCTGCGCGCGCCGGGAATGACGATGTTCCGGATGCCGATCTTCACCTGGAACATCCTGTTCACCTCGCTACTGGTGCTGTTCGCCTTCCCCGTCCTCGCGGCCGCGCTGCTGGTCCTGGAGGCGGACCGGCGTTTCGGCGCGCAGGTGTTCAACCCGGAGAACGGCGGCGCGCTCCTGTGGCAGCACCTCTTCTGGTTCTTCGGCCATCCCGAGGTCTACATCATCGCCCTGCCGTTCTTCGGCATCGTCACGGAGATCCTCCCCGTCTTCTCCCGGAAACCGATCTTCGGCTACACCGGGCTGATCGGGGCGACCATCGCGATCACGGGACTTTCGGTGACCGTGTGGGCCCATCACATGTTCGCGACCGGCGCGGTCCTGCTGCCGTTCTTCTCCTTCATGACCTTCCTCATCGCGGTGCCCACCGGGGTGAAGTTCTTCAACTGGATCGGCACCATGTGGAAGGGGTCGCTGTCGTTCGAGACGCCGATGCTGTGGTCCATCGGCTTTCTCGTCACCTTCCTCTTCGGCGGCCTGACCGGCATCATCCTGGCTTCACCACCGCTCGACTTCCATGTCACCGACAGCTATTTCGTGGTGGCCCACTTCCACTACGTCGTCTTCGGCACCGTCGTGTTCGCCATGTTCGCGGGCTTCCACTTCTGGTGGCCCAAGATGACCGGCACGATGCTCGACGAACGCCTCGGCAAGATCCACTTCTGGACGTTGTTCATCGGCTTCCACACCACGTTCCTCGTCCAGCACTGGCTCGGCGCGGAAGGCATGCCCCGGCGCTACGCCGACTACCTCGCCGCCGACGGCTTCACCGCTCTCAACACCCTCTCCAGCATCGGGGCGTTCCTCCTGGGCGCCTCCACGCTCCCCTTCTTCTACAACGTCTGGAAGACGGCGAAGACCGGCAAGCGCATCGACGTCGACGACCCGTGGGGCTACGGCCGCTCCCTGGAGTGGGCGACCTCGTGCCCGCCGCCGCGGCACAACTTCACCACGCTGCCGAAGATCCGTTCCGAGTCGCCCGCCTTCGACCTCCACCATCCCGTGGTCACACAGCTCGACGAGGCCGAGTCCTCCGGCCGGCGCGACGTCGTCGAACCCGGCAAGGGCATTGCCCCCTTGAACAGGGAAGAGGACGGCACAGAAGAATGAGACGCGGTGTCCGCACCCCCGCGCACATGCGTGCCACTGTGCGTGACTCCTTCCCCAGGGATGGACGCCCGTTCTATTCGACTGCGGAACAGCAGCCGTCGCCCGCCCCCGGTATCCGCCGCTGAACTGCGGTTTTCTCCGCGCCGGCGCCGCGCGCCCCGATACCACGGGAACGGGGTGAATGACCAAAGCGTTTCGCCCCATTGGCCAGAAGAATGCCGGAAAGCGTGATCGCGCGCATCCAGCCACCGGGGACCGCCGTTACTCCTGTCGTCCACACCGTGATGGACACCGGCTCGTAGGGGTTCGAGCCGTATTGCAGGAACCGAAAGGAAAAGGTCTCCATGTCGAAGATCAGCTTCGAGGAGCTCGACGTTCTCGCCGGCGAGATGCTGCCCGAGCGTGCTGTGCTCTCCACCGTCGTGCCCTTCAACAACTGGGGTGGCGGCGGCTCCGAGGGCGGTTCCTCGAGCTCGGCCGTTGCCATCGCGCCGGCCGCGTCGGACCAGAACGGCATCACCACCTCGGCCTGCTCCGTCCAGGAGGTCGACGGCACCCCGGGTCTGGTCGGCGCCCTGGGCCTGGGCTCGAACAACCCGAGCTCCGGCATGACCTGCATGCCGAGCTCCACGTCGGTGTTCTAGTTCACCCGTCCGCGGCTGGGGATGGCGTTTCCGCCACCACGGAAACACCGTCCCCGGCCGTTCGGGTTTCCGCGTCCCGACCGTGAGTGCCGGCAGGAAACGAACGGCACATAACGGGAGCGTCAACGGCACGAGGATAGCCCGAGGAAGGAAGCCATGGACGACATCGGCTACCCCGAACTCAATGCGCTCTGCGCAGAGTTTCTCCCGCCGCGGACCATGCTGTCGCTCATCACGATCGACAACAGCTCCACGACGTACCAGTACCACTTCCCCGAGGGCGGCGGCGACGGAAACTCGCAGGTCGCCTTCGCCTGCCAGTCCGAGCGGGTGCACGGCACCCCCGGCCTGATCGGCTCGTTGGGCCTCGGCTCCAACAACCCGAGTTCCAGCCTGACCTGCGTACCGGCCGCCGTCACCAGCGGCTGATCGCTCCGACGTGGGGCCCGGTCCGCTATGCCGGGCCCTGCGTGTCACCGGGAGATCCGCATGCCTTCCCCTTCCGTCGGTGAGCACCTGAACCTGCCGGCCCTCACCGACGGCACCGAACTCGTCGGCGAGTACGCGGGCTCGGGCTACCGCAAGCCCCCGCACCTGATCCAGCGCCGCGACGGCCAGGTCATCCACCTGCCCGACCTGCTCTACCGCACGGTGAAGGAACTCCGCCGCCAGCGCGGCATCGAAGCCTCCGCCGAACGCATCCTCGAACGCGTCGCCGAGGAACTGTCCCACGCCACCGGCCGCGGCTTCGCAGCCGAACACGTCGCCTTCCTGCTCGACGAGAAACTCGCCCCCCTCGGCATCACCACCCGCAGCGACGGCACCGCGCCCCCCGTCACCAAGACCGAACACGCCGTGCTCGGCCTGAAGACACGCGCGGCTCTCGTCTCCGAGCACACCACCTGGATGATCGCCGGCCTCTTCGCCTGGCTCTTCCACCCCGTCGCCGTCGTCCTGCTGGTCGGCGCGCTGTTCACCGCCGAGGCCTGGCTCTTCACCACCCAGAACACCGGCGCGGCGATCACCGGGGTGATGGCACAGCCGCTCGGCGTCCTCGTCACCGTCGGTCTCACCCTGCTCTCCGCCGCGTTCCACGAGGTCGGCCACGCCTCCGCCTGCCGCTACGGCAAAGTACGCCCCGGCGTGATGGGCTGCGGCATCTACGTCGTGTGGCCCGCCTTCTACACCGACGTCACCAACTCCTACCGCCTCGGCCGCGCCGGACGCCTGCGCACCGACCTCGGCGGCGTCTACTTCAACGGCCTGTTCATCCTGGCCCTCACCGGCATCTACGCCCAGGCCCCGACACCCGTACTCCTCGCGGCGATCCTGCTGATCAACCTCGAAATGGTGCAGCAACTCCTGCCCACCCTGCGGTTCGACGGGTACTACATCATGTCGGACCTGGTCGGCATCCCCGACCTGTTCAAATACATCGGCCCCATCCTCCGTCACAAGGTCCTGCGCCGACCCGCCGAACCCCGCCTCCGCGAACTCAAACGGTGGCCCCAGACGGTCGTCACCCTGTGGGTCCTGCTCGTACTGCCCGTGCTCGCCGTCCAGTTGGGCGTCGTGGTGCTGCGCCTGCCGGACATGATCACGCAGGCATGGGCGACGGCGAGCCATCTGTTCGGCACCGCCGGCTCCCCGCTGGGCATCGTCGCGTCCGTCGTGCAGATGCTCTTCCTGCTGCTGCCCATCATCGGCGTCGGGCTCGTCCTGTGGTCGCTGCTGCGCACGCTCGCGCGGCTGGCCGCCAAGCAGGTCCGCACCGCCGGCGGACTGCCGACACCGTCCGCGATGCTGTGGGGCCTGCTCCACATGCTGTTCGCCCTGGCCGTGGCCTACCTGCTGTGGAGGATGAGCCGCACCAGCGTCCGCCGGGCGGAATCCGAAGGGCCGGCCGCCCCCCGCCCCGTCCTGGCCTGCGAACTGCGCCCCTTCGACGGCGGCAGGTCACCGATGGAACCGCCCTGCGGGGCGACCATCTTCGGATACGCCGAGGTCCCGGCCACCGGCGGACCCGCGCGGGCAGGGCAGAAAGCGGCGGAGCGGACGGACACACCACCGGTGCCGCTGGACGCCTGAAGCCCCCCGCTCGAGCCCTCCGCGGAACGTCAGCGGCCTCTGCGGACCCGGGCGGCCCTACGGGCCTCCGCGAGACCGCGGGCCTCGGCCGTCCTGCGCGACTCCTTCGGGGCCCGGGCGCCCAGGCCGCGGAAGGACGCGTTGCCGCCGGCGGACCTGTCCGCGACGGGCGGCCGCTTCGCTCCCGTGATCCCGGCCAGCTTCTCCTCACCGGAGCGCACCTGCGTGACCACCGGCCGGATCCCGGCGTCGGACATCATCCGGTTCACGTCACGCCGCTGACCCGGCGT
This sequence comes from Streptomyces pristinaespiralis, assembly GCF_001278075.1. Classification (GTDB taxonomy): domain Bacteria; phylum Actinomycetota; class Actinomycetes; order Streptomycetales; family Streptomycetaceae; genus Streptomyces; species Streptomyces pristinaespiralis. Next base: position 8,397,606 of record NZ_CP011340.1, read on the forward strand.
GACCAGGGTGACCACACGGCCCGACTCGCCCGCACGCGCCGTGCGGCCGCCCCGGTGCAGGTAGTCCTTCGGATCGGCGGGCGGGTCGACGTTGACGACGAGGTCGAGCGCGTCGACGTGAATGCCCCGCGCGGCCACATTGGTGGCCACCAGCACGGTGACCTCACCGCTCTTGAACTGGGCGAGCGTGTGCGTGCGCTGCGGCTGCGACTTCCCGCTGTGCAGCGCGGCGGCCCGGATACCGCTGCCGCGCAGATGGCGGGTGAACTGGTCGACGGCGTGCTTGGTGTCCAGGAACATCAGCACCCGCCCGTCCCGGGCGGCGATCTCCGTGGCCGTCGCGTACTTGTCCGCCGGGTGGATGTTCAGCACATGGTGCTCCATCGTGGCGACCGCGCCCGCCGCCCGGTCCACCGTCGCCAGCACCGGGTCGTGGAGATAGCGGCCGACCAGATGGTCGACGTTGCGGTCGAGGGTGGCCGAGAACAGCATGCGCTGCCCGCCGGGCCGCACCTGGTCCAAAAGCTCCGACACCTGGGGCAGGAACCCCATGTCGCACATCTGGTCCGCCTCGTCCAGCACCGTGATCCGCACCTGGTCCAGCCGGCAGTCCCGGCGCGCCACCAGATCGGTCAGCCGCCCCGGGGTCGCGACGACCACATCCGCGCCGGCCCGCAGCAGCGTCGCCTGCCGCCCGATCGACAACCCGCCGACCACCGTCGCCAGCCGCAGCCCGAGCGCCAGTGCGTACGGGTCCAGCACGTCGCTCACCTGCTGCGCCAGTTCACGCGTCGGCACCAGGACCAGCCCGAGCGGCTGCTTCGGCTCGGCGCGCCGGCCCGCGGTACGGGTGAGCAGGGCCAGCCCGAAGGCGAGGGTCTTGCCCGACCCGGTCCGCGCACGGCCGAGGACGTCCCGGCCGGCCAGCGCGTCGGGCAGGGTGGCCGCCTGGATCGGGAACGGTTCCGTCACCCCGGAGCCGGTCATCACCCGCGCCACTTCCGGGGGCAGCCCCAGCTCGGCGAAGGACTGCGCGGGCGGCGAACCGGGTGTCAGCGTCACCGCCGAGAGTTCACCCCGCACCGCCGTCGCCCGGGTTTCGCCGGCACCGGAGCGCCCAGAGGCTGACGGCTTCGCATTCATGGGGGGACCCTTCCGTGGTGTGGCGCCCGGAACGAGCCGGGGCCCGCACCCCTTGGTACGGGCCCCAGAACGACGAAGCGTGCCCCCATTTTACCAGCGCACCGCCCACCCCGGCCGGGCCCGCACCGGCGCACCGCCCACCCCGGCCGGGCCCGCACCGGCGCACCGCCCACCCCGGCCGGGCCCGCACCGGCGCCCCGCCCGCCCCGGCCGGCCCGCCACCAGGCCCGGCGGACGCCCCGCCCCGGCCCGGCCCGCCGCACAGCACCGGCACGAGCACCGATTAACGCCGACCGTTCCTATTCAGTGAGCAGGAGTGGGTCTTGGACCCATTCCTGGTCGCTGCGGGCATCCCGAACGGTGGTGGGTGCCCTGGTTGCCCGCGTTCGTTCCGCGTCCGGGGGCACGCATCGTGTGCGTGGTCCGGGAATGCGGGGGCGGGGTTCCTCGCGCCCAAGCGCACGCCGGTCGGCCTGGACGGTCCGATGCCCCGCACGATCGCTCTGGTCGTGCGGGGGCGGTGTCGTCCGTCGCCGGATCGGGTGCCCTTGGGCGCGTCTGCCGATCGCGATGCTCGCCGCATCGTGACGGCTGGTCTTTCGGGTGGTGCTGGTGAGGGGCTTCTGCCAGTGCTGCGCGCCCCATCTGCTGGTGTAGGCGGGGTCGACGGCGATGATCGTGATGCCGGTGGCGTCGGCCATCGAGACGAGGCGGGCACGCAGGCGTCCGGTGGGCATGCCGGAGATCAGCTGCCGGAACCTTCGCCTGCGGCCGTGCTTCTCCCTGGTCTTCTCGGCCTGGAAGTCGAGGTCCTCGACCGCGATCGCCTTAACGCCACAGGACCGGGCCCAGTGCAGGAGGCGGGTGAGGGCGTGCCGGACCTGGGCGTCGCGGTGTGGGGCGCTGCCGGTCAGATCGTAGAAGAAGCGGCGCGGATCGCCGATGGGGTTGCCGTGGGTGTCGAGGCGCCAGGCGGCGAGGTGGCCGGCGTTGGTGTCGACGCCGATCACACCGTGGGCGAGGGCGGCTTCGAGCGGAACGGTAGGGGTGGGTGGGATCTGCCAGGAGGCGGTGACGTACCAGCGGTCGCGTCCGGTGTCGTGGTGGATGCGGTAGGCCACGGCCCGGTGCGCCGCCACACGGTCCGCCCACTCCTGCCCGCGGTGCGCGAACCGCACCCGCCCGGCGAGTACGTACCGGCCGTGCGCGGCGTTCGCCAGATGTGCCAGCGGTGCCGGGAGCTTGATCGACACCTCACCCTCGGGGGTGATGCGGATCGTCTCGTTGCCGAACCTCTTCCCCGACTCACCATCCGCCTGCAGGAACCAGCGCCCGGCCTCCCACCGCTGCCGCCACTGGGCTGCGGTCAGCCCCGCATCGGCAAGGTGATGCCGGGTGCGCGCCAGTCGTCGGCCGCCGCGCACCACACGCACCCGGCCCGCGTCCCTCTCGGCCCGCACCCGCCCCAGCCGGTCCTCCAGCACCCGCAGACGCCGGGCCTTGGCATGCCACTCCCGCCGCGAACGGTAACCACCCGCGGCACGCTTCGTGCCCTTCGCTCCGACCGGCAGCGACAGCCGGTGCGCGATCGTCCTGATCCCGGCTTCGAGGCCCTGGATGTGCGCGGCCTGCCCGTGCCGGGCGAGCGCCCACTGATCGTGCGTGGCCTTCGTGATCGACCCCGCCCACCTCGACGACGACACCCCCGTCAACTCCCGCTTCCGGACCGCCCACGACTCGGCTGAGTGCTCCAGACCCTCCACACACCGCGCCTTGAGATCACGCGAGGCCAGCGACCCGAGATGCGCACCCACCAGCCGCAGCACCTCCTCGTCCCCGGCCGTCAGGCCCTTGAGCCGGGTACGCACTGCCACACCCGAAGGTCCGGTGACCACGAACGGCGCCGCCACCTCCCGCAGACCGCCCACCGTGTCCACCCCCTCCGTACCGGACCGCACACACCCGCCACCACCCCCAACGACCCGCCCCCGCAAAGGTCACCCATTCGACACACGAACCCCCGTCCACCCCGCGAGCCCTCACACACCACAGCCCACAACCCCTCACCCGCACACGGCAGAACTCACTCATACGAGATGAAACAGCAGCAGTTCACGACCCCCGCACCTCCGGCAGGATGGGAGCCCATGACCGAGATCCGCACCCCCCGCCTCATCCTCCGCCGCTGGCACGACGACGACCTCGCGCCGATGGCGGACATCAACGCGGACCCGCGGGTCATGCAGTGGGTCGACGACGGCTCCCCGCACGATCTCGAGCACACCGCAGAGGCGATCGAGCAGTGGGAGGAGGAGTGGGACGAGGAGGGCTTCGGCCTCTTCGCCGTCGAACTGCTCGCCTCCGGCGAACTGGCCGGCTTCACCGGGCTGTCCGTGCCCGGGTTCCTGCCGGAGGTGCTGCCCGCCGTGGCGATCAGCTGGCGGCTCGGCTCCCAGTTCTGGGGCCAGGGTTACGCCTCTGAAGCCGCCCACGCCACGCTGGAGTTCGCGCTCCAGGACCGCGGCCTGGACCGCGTCATCAGCATCAGCCGCGCCGGGGACGAGGCGTCCGAGAACGTCATCCGCAAGCTCGGCATGGTGCCGGAGCGCGAGACCACGCACCCCGTGTACGGCCACCCGCTGCGCGTCCACAGCATCGACCTCACCGAGTTCCACGCCTGACCCTCCGGGCCCGCCTGCGGCCGGCGCCGCCCTCCGTCACCCCCGCCGCCTCCGCTGCCGCCCCGCCCCCCGACGGCTCCGCCGGCGGCGTGACATGCCGCCGCGGCGCCACGGGTTCGGGCAGGGTGCGGAACAACAGCCAGCTCAGCACGGGCATCATCACCAGCGGGGCCAGCGCCGTACGCAGGGACGTCGCGTCGGCCAGCTTCCCGATGAAAGGACCGGCCAGGCCGCCGGCACTGACGGTGAGACCGAGCGTGATCCCGCCGGCCGTACCGACCCGCGACGGCAGATAGTCCTGGCCCAGGGTGACCTGCAGCGAGAACGGCACGTACAGGCCGGCGGACGCCAGCGCCACGAACAGATAGAGGACCGGCCCGGGGACGGTGACGATCCCGGCGACCGCCACGGCCGTCGCCAGGTACGACCAGCGGGAGACGACGACCCGGTCCCAGCGCTCGGCCAGGCTGCCACCCACCACGGAGCCCACCGCGCCCCCGAGATAGAGCACGAACAGCGCCGCGGTGCCCGCCGCCGCGCCGCCCTCCACACGCTGCCGCGCATAGAGCGAGATGAAGGTACTCAGGCCCACGAAGACGACGGAACGGCAGATCACCGCCATCGACAACATCACGAACGACACCCGGTCGTCGGCCTCCGCCGTCACAGCCGGGCCAAAGCGGGCGGTCCCGTCCCGCTCCAGCGCCTTCAGCACGGGCAGGCACAGCACGCTGCCCACGAGCGCGGGCACCACGAGCAGCGGCGACAGCCGCAGCCCGCCGCCGGCGACGACCGCGGTGACCATGAGCGGAGCGAGCGCGAAGCCGAGGTTCCCGCCCAGGGAGAACCAGCCCATCCCCTTGTGACCGCCCCGGCAGGCGAGCCGTGCGACCCGGGCCGACTCCGGATGGTAGGCGGCCACCCCCAGCCCTGACACCGCCACGAACACCAGCGTCCACGCATAGGACCCGCTCACACCGCTCAGAGCGATGCCCACCCCGCCCAGCAGCGTGCTCACCGGCAGCAGCCAGGGCATCGCCCACCGGTCGGTCAGCACCCCGAACACCGGCTGGGCCACGGACGACAGCACGGACGCGGCAAGGACGACACCGGACACCGCGGCGTAACTGTAGGCACGCTCGGCCACGAAGAACGGCACGAGCGCCGCCACCGCGCCCTGATACACGTCCACGCAGGCATGCCCGACCGACAGCAGGACGACCGACTTGTTCTCTCGCACGCCACCATCGTCGTCAGCACACCGCTGTCGTACTTCCAATAAACTGCCGACCGATGCCGAAGATCCGCCACCAGCCGGTCGCCCCCACCCGCACCCGGAGTCTGGCGACCGGAACAGAGATCGACGCCCACCGGCACGACGACCACCAGATCGTCTACGCGGGGCGCGGAGTGCTGACCGTGACGACCGGCACGGGCACCTGGGTGGCGCCGGCCACCCGCGCCATCTGGATCCCGGCCGGCACCGTCCACGCCCACCAGGCCCACGGCGAACTGGACCTGCACCTCGTCGGACTGCCCGCCACCGACAACCCGCTCGGCCTCGACGAGCCGACCGTCCTCGCCGTCGCCCCCCTGCTGCGCGAACTCATCCTCGCCCACACCCGCCCCCCGTTCGACGACAGCCCCGAACGCACCCGCCTGCGCGCCGTACTGCTGGACCAGCTGCGGGCCTCGCCCCAACAGCCGCTCCACCTGCCCACACCCACCTCGCCCCTGCTCAAGGACCTGTGCGACCTGCTGCGCACCGACCCGGCCGACAACCGCACGCTGGCCGCGCTGGGCAGGGAGGTCGGCGCGAGCGACCGCACCCTGTCCCGGCTGTTCAAGTCCGACCTCGCCATGACCTTCCCTCAGTGGCGCACCCAACTACGCCTGCACCACGCGCTGGTCCTGCTGGCGGAGGACACCCCGGTGACCACCGTGGCGCACCTGTGCGGCTGGTCGTCCGCCAGCGCGTTCATCGACGTCTTCCGCCGCGCCTTCGGCCACACCCCGGGAACACACCACCGCCACGGGCCCGGCTGACGCCCGCCCGGGCACCCGGCAGGAGTCCCGCGAAAAGATCAGAAGAAAAAAATCGGGGGACGGTGTCGACAGAGCGCCACCCCGTTCGTCGTCATGGTGTGCGGCGCCCGCCGCACGAAGACGATCAGGACCTGAAGGAGCCGGACCATGAAGTACATGATGCTGATCAACAGTGGCGCGACCGACGAGAACGGCGGAGCCGCCGAATGCGGCGTCGAGGACTGGATGGCCTACGACAAGGCCGTGCGGGACGCCGGGATCCTCGTCTCGGGGGAGTCGCTGGCCGACCTGGTCACCGCCACGAAGGTCCAGGTCGCCGCCGACGGCGAACGGACCGTCACCGACGGGCCGTTCGCCGAGACCCGCGAAGTCCTCGGCGGCTTCTACGTCATCGACGTGCCGGACCTGGACGCCGCCCTCGACTGGGCCGCCCGCTGCCCCGGCGCACGCGGCAGCGGGTCGGTCGTGGTGCGGCCGGTCGCCGACTTCGGGGCCTGACGGCGATGGAGGCGCGGCCGGCCGGCACGGACAGGGCGGTGGAGTCGGTCTTCCGTGAGGAACACGGCCGGCTGCTCGCCTCCCTCGTACGCCGTTTCGGAGATCTGGACCTGGCGGAGGAGGTCGCGTCCGAGGCGGTCGAGGCGGCGCTGGTGCACTGGCCGGTACAGGGGGTGCCGGACCGGCCCGGCGCCTGGCTGCTGACCACCGCCCGGCGCAAGGCCGTCGACCGGCTGCGGCGCGACCAGGCGTACGCCGCCCGGCTCGCCGTCCTCCAACTGGAGGCGGACCGGGCCGGCCCCGCCCCGGCCCCCGGCACCGGCGCGGACAGCGATCTGCCCGACGAGCGGCTGCAGTTGTTCTTCACCTGCGCCCACCCCGCCCTGCCGCCCGAGGCCCGGGGAGCCCTGACGCTGCGCTGCCTGGCCGGACTGACGACACCCGAGGTCGCCCGCGCCTACCTCGTGCCGCCATCGACGATGGCCCAGCGGATCGTGCGGGCGAAGAAGAAGATCCGCGAGGCCCGGATCCCGTTCCGGGTGCCCGGCGCCGACGAACTGCCCGGACGCCTGCCCGGCGTCCTCCAGGTCCTCTACTCCATCTTCACCGAGGGCTACACGGCCAGCTCGGGCCCCGACCTCCAACGGCTCGACCTCGCGGAGGAAGCCGTCCGCCTCGCCCGTATCCTGCACCGTCTGCTCCCCGCCGAACGGGAGGTCACCGGACTGCTCGCCCTGATGCTGCTGGTCCACGCCCGCCGCGCCGCCCGCACCGGCCCCGACGGCGAACTCGTGCTCCTCGAGGACCAGGACCGCGACCGCTGGGACCGCCCCATGATCGAGGAAGGGCTGGCCCTGGTGCCCCCGTCCCTGACCGGCGGCCCGCCCGGCCCGTACGGCGTGCAGGCCGCGATCGCCGCCCTGCACGACGAGGCGGCGGACCTCGCGACCACCGACTGGCCGCAGATCGTCGCGCTCTACGACGTGCTGCTCAGGCTCACCCCCTCCCCGGTCGTCGCCCTGAACCGGGCCGCCGCGGTGGCCATGCGCGACGGCCCCGAAGCGGGTCTGGCGCTGCTCGACGACCTGGCGGGGGAGGAGCGGCTGCGCGGCCACCACCCGTACCCGGCCGCCCGGGCGGACCTCCTGCAGCGCCTCGGCAGGCTCCCCGAAGCAGCGGCGGCCTACCGGGAAGCACTCGCCCTGGCCGGCACCGAACCCGAACGGGCCCACCTGCGGCGCAGACTGGACGCGGTCGAACAGGCCGGCCCGGACACCACGCACCACCCATGAACCCCCGTATCCGCGATGCCGCGCTGGCCGAGGTCTTCTCGACCCACCCCCGCGGCAGGCCGGATGCCGACGGCCGGCAGCCCTTTGAACCCTCCGCGTCACCGTGCAGGTCGGATCACCCCCCGCCTGTGCGGGGACCACCCCCAGGGCATGCAGCAGCCAGCGCGACCAGGTGGGAGGCGTTGACGGCGCGCCAGCGGCTTGGGCGGACTCGATGAGCTTGTATGCCGACCCGCGCAGAGGTCGTTGGCCGCTACGGTGAGTGATGCCGTGGGTATGTTCGGAGACGGTGGAGCCGGGTCGGATGCGCGTGACGGCGATCCCGACCGGCAACTACGTTGCTGAGGAGGGACCCTTAGTCACGACGAAGCGATCCCAGGAGCCGCTGATGTCCGAGAACCCGAGCAAGGCGCAGCCGCCGGTCGTCGACCGAGCGACCTTCGAGCAGCAGTTGGAGGGGCTGCGGGCGAGGGAGAAGGCCCACACCCGCGAAGGCGACGCGATCGCCGCCGCGCGCCGCAGGCTCCCGATGGTCGAGGTGGCCGCGGACAGCCCGCTGCTCGGGCCGGACGGTCCCATGACGCTCCTGGACGCGTTCGAAGGGCGACGCCAGATGATCGCCTACTACTTCATGTGGTGGCCGGGCCGGCCGGCCGCTGAGCAGTGCGAAGGCTGTACCTGGGTGATGAGCCACGTGGGCGAGCTGGCTTATCTGCACTCCCGTGACATCACCTTCGCCGTGTTCTGTCAGGGGCGGAACACGGCCTACGGCTTCGGGGATGCGCAGACGTCGTACGAGGAGAGCCTGCGCTACCGCGCCTTCATGGGCTGGGCGATGCCGTGGTACTCCGCCCAGCCCTCGCTCGAGTCGCTTCTTGTCGGCCGGGAGCTCGGCTTGTTCCACCTGGTGTGCTACCTGCGCGACGGCGATCGTGTTTTCGAGACGTTCTGGACCAAGCGTCGCGGGGCCGAGGCGGTGGACTACAGCTACGCGCTCATGGACCTTACGGTGTTCGGGCGTCAGGAGGACTGGGAGGACTCACCGGCAGGCTGGCCGCGCCTCGGGCAGGCCACGCGGACCCTGGGCGGGGCCCCCGACTGGCCGCCGCTGTGGGAGTGGCCGGGTGGACGTCCCACAGCACAGTGGCCGCGCGTCGACGCCGGCCGCTCCGATGACTTGGGCGTCACCGGCACCGGCCCGGCGACCGAGTCCGGTCACTGCCACTGATGGCGGATGGGCGATCGAGGACTATTTACGCGGATGTGGGTGGCTGCGCCGATCACGCCGACGCCGCCAGGGCGGCACGCCAAACGGGGCTGTCGACGTAGTGGTTGTCGAAGCGTTCCGCGGACTCGGCGATCTCCTTCGGGTCGGCCTCACCGCGCATCACCCGGCTGAGCAGGCGCAGGTAGTCGAACCGGCCCATGCCGGGCGTGAACACGAACAGGACGTCCGCCGTCGCGCCGGGCGCGGCGGCGAAGGCATGCGGGGTGTGCGGCGGCACGGCCAGGAAGTCGCCCTCGTCCAGGACGGTGATCTCCTCGCCCACCAGCACCCGCAGGGATCCGCTGATCACGAAGAACAGCTCCGTCGCCCTGGTGTGGAAGTGGGCCGGGGCGCCCACGGCTCCCTCGGCGAAGGTGGACCGGTAGCTGGTGAAGCCGCCGGGCGTGGCGTCCGACTCGCCCAGCAGCGTCATGACACTGCTGGGGTCGGCGCAGGTCTCGGCGTCGGCGCGGCGGGTCAGCACCGCAGGAAAGGGCGTGGTGGACGTGGACCCGGTGGGCGTTTCCTCAGTCATGATCACGACCCTACGGTCCGAAGTGCCCTGCGGGCAGGGTCACTTCGACACCGAAACCCTGGGCCAATCCGCACCGGTCATGATGGGGTCATGAGACCCGAGATCCAGGCCTTCGTCGCCGGCGGCCCCCTGCCCGACCAGGATGCCGACGAGGACGAGATCGACCGGCGCGTCAGGCAGCTCGAAGCCGTCCCCGCGCCCGTCACGGCCGAGGAGGCGCAGGCACTGGCCGGCTGCTTCGGCCCGGACGACTGCTACGGCGTCGCCTGGACGCTGCTGCACCTCATCGAGACCGGCCCCGGCCCCGTCCCTGCGGTGCGGCCGCCCGGCCCGGGCGCCGACGAGTGGCACCACACGCTCTGGAACCGGTGGGGGAGCGGGGAGTTCCCCGGCGACGCCCCGTCGAGCTGACGCCCCAGCCGCAGCGGCCCCGCGCCGCCATTGCACCGGGCCGGCCCCCGCCCTGGCGAGGCGCCAGCAACCCGGGCGCACGGACAGCGGCCTGTGCCTGCCGACCCACCGCCGCCGACCTACCGCCGCCGACCCACCGCCGCCGGCAGGCGGGGGCCGGCACGCGGGGCCGGCCCGCCGGACTGTCAGTGGCGGCTGCGACGCTGGCAGCATGGACGAGCAGATCATGCGCGGACGCGTCTACGGCGCCGATCACGAGGACCCCGACCCCGGCCCGCAGCCAGGACACGACTACGTCGAGCTGGTGGGCGGACCGCTCGACGGGCTGCTGCTGGACGTCACCGGCTGGACGCCCCGACAACTGCACGAAGGAGCCGTGCTGGCCACCGAACTCGGCCGCTACGGAGCCGGCGGCCGCTCCCTGTACGGCCCGAGGAACGGCGCCCCCCGGTTCTTCGACTGGGAGGACGACAGTCCCTGAGCCCCAGGGCCAGGCGTCTCTCCACGACGTCATCAGTACAAGGGTTCTGGTCGCATCGGCCCGGCGGGAGGATTTGGTGGCTGCCTGGGAGGCGGTCCGGGACTCGTTCGCCGACCATGACGTCCCCAGCACCCTGATGGGCGGCACTGTGCTCGGCACTGTGCTCGGCTACTAAGGACCAGCTCGTCGAGATCGAGGCCGTGGCAGCCGTGCTCGACTCTTGAGGCCATTGACACACCACGGGGGCTGAGCGCGCCCGGCCGCAAGTCCCTGGCGGGGGATCACGACTGCGTGACTGCCGGCCGCCTGTCAGGGCGGCCGGCAGTCACGGCAGGCAGCGGCAGAGTCAGCCGGCCTCGGCGGGCTCCTCGGCTCGTGCCCGGGTGATGTCGGCGTAGAGGCGGAAGAGGGCCGGGCGGGTCTCGCCGCCGTCTCGTTCACGCAGGGCCGTCCAGCACCGGGCGACGAGCTCCCGGGCCTGGGTGCCGGGCCAGGGCCGGGGCAGGAGCTCGGGCGGCAGCAGCGGGTCGGGCTCCATGGCTCGGGTGAGTTCGGCGGCCAGCTCCACCGCGATGGTGAGGAGCGCTGACGGGGAGAGGCCGGCCGGGCCGGTGAGCCGGTCGAGGCGGGGCCGGGCGAGGCGGCCGAGGCGGTGGTAGCGGTCGGCGATCTCCGGCAAGGGCCACAGGCGGCGGGCGAGTTCGGCGGGCTCGCGGATCTCGCCCCTGCGCAGGTCCGTGGTGGTGAGCAGGGTGAGCCCGCCATGGGCGCCGAGGCGGTGGGCCGCTTCTTCGACGTACGGTTCCCAGGCGTTGGCGCAGACGTACAGTCCGCCCTGGAGCGGCGCGCCGCCGAGGTGGACGAGCGTCTCGCGCAGGGAGTCCCGGGCCGTGCGCTCCGATTCGGGCACCGCGAAGGCGGCCAGGTGCCAGACACCGTCCCAGGGCGCGCGCCCGGCGTCCTGCTCGAACGCGTGGCGGAGGAAGTCCGCGTTGGGGGAGAGGGCACGCATCGTGTCCGCGGTCGCGTGCAGCTGCGCCTTGCGGCCCCGGCCCTCGTGGGTGAACCGGCCTTCGGCCACAAGGCGTTTGACGCACAGCCGCACCTGCTGGTCGCTCATGCCCAGGGTGTTGGCGACGGTGTACAGCTCGTCCGCGTCGACGGTGCCGTCCTCGCGGACCAGTGCGTGGACGAGCATGCGGGTGGGGATCTCGATGCGGTCGGTCACGGTGTGTGCAGTCCTCTCGGCCCGTTCGCCCCGACAGGGCGGCGCATGGTGGTCGCCGCGCCGAAGCCCAGCAGTCCGCGCAGGTAGGGGGTGTGCTCGGTCCGGACGGCCGTGAAGCCGCGCCGCTCGTACAAGGCCCTGGCGCGCGGGTTGGTGTCGATCACGTCCAGTCTGATCTCCCGGCAGTCCTGTTCCGCCGCGACGGCGGCCACTTCCTCGAGGAGCAGGCTCCCGATGCCGCGGCCGCGGGTGCCCGGGTCCACGGCGATGCCGTCCATGACGAGCTGCCCGGGGGCCGGGTGGCGTTCGAACAGGGCGAGCAGCGCGAGCCGGTGCAGTCCTCGCAGGTGCCCGTACGTGCGCAGCACGGCGGAGGCCGATCCTCCGGTGAGGGACCGGCCGCCCAGTTGGTAGCCGGCGAGGCCGACGAGCTGCCCGTCGAGGAGCGCGCACACCGCCCGGTCGGCGTTCAGGTGGGCGGCGAGGAAGGGCACCGCCTTGTCCGGCGGGTTCAGGGCGGGGCCGAGTTTGCGGCCGAAAGCGTCCCAGTACAGCTCGGCCGCCCGCCGTTCGGCTCCGGCCGGAACACCCCGCCGGACCGTCACCGCTCCCGTGTCCGTCCCGTCCGGTCCCATACCGTGCCTCCTCGTCGCGTCGCACCCTCGACCATAAAACTATCATCCTTACGACGATCGTAATTGTGATGATAGTTTCAGCGGCATGTGAACCCCCGAACAGAGGCGGTCAGATCTCATGCGTCGAAAGCCCCGGCCCCTACGGCGCGAACTCCGCACAGCCGTGTGGGCACTTGTCACGGTCCTTCTCGTGGCCACCGGTCTCGCCGGTGTGGTCCTGTGGCAGAACTCCTACGACATGGAGGAACAGCGCGTCTCGATCCGCCACGGCGGCCACACCCTGAACGGCGTCCTGGCCACCCCCAAGGACGGCCGCACCCGGCACGGCCTCGTCGTCTACATCCACGGCGACGGACCCGTCGACGCCACCCATGACGACGGCTACCGGCCCATGTGGGAGGCGAACGCCGAAGCCGGGTACGCCTCCCTGTCCTGGGACAAGCCCGGCGTCGCGGGCGCCCCAGGCGACTGGCTCGCACAGTCCATGGACGACCGGGCCGACGAGGCGGCCGCCGCCATCGCCTGGGCACGCGCCCGCCCGGACATCGACGGCGACCGGATCGGGCTCTGGGGCGCCAGCCAGGCGGGCTGGGTCCTGCCGAAGGTCGCCGCCAGGACGCCCGTGAGCTTCGCCATCGCCGTCTCACCCGCCGTCAACTGGCTCCGGCAGGGCCGCTACAACCTCCTCGCCGGGCTGCGCGCCGACGGCGCGTCGGCAGCCCGCACCGACGCCGAGATCGCCAGGAGCGACACCGTCCGCCGGCTGCTGCGACGCCACGCGACCTTCGAGGAGTACGTCAGGACGATGGGCGGCGAGGCGGACGGCATGACCGCCGGCCGTTGGCGCTTCATCTCCAGGAACCACACCGCCGACGCCACGCAGGACCTCCGAGCCCTGCGCGGCGTACCGGTGCTGCTGACCCTCGCGGGTCATGACGTGCACGTGGACACCGCCGACACGGAACGCGTCTACCGCGCGGTGCTGGACGACGGCGGCGCACTGACCGTCAGGCACCACCCGGACGCGACCCATTCGCTGGTCAAGCAGACCCTCGAGCAGTCGGAGCTCAGGATCACGCTCACCGCGCTGTTCGCCCCCCGCTCGCTCTTCGCGGACGGATTCCTGGACGGCCAACGACAGTTCCTCGACGAACTCGACCGAGGCGGCAGCGCCACCCCGTGACACTCCTGCCGCCCCGGTGTGGGCGCGCCCGCGCCGCACGGCGGGGGAGCCGGCGGTGCGGGACCGGTACGGCGACAGCCCCCCCGTGACGCGGTCCGAGCGCGCGCCGAAGCTTCACCGGCGACCGGCGACCGGCGACCGGCGACCGGCGGGACGCGTCGACGCGTCGCGGATCTCGTCGACAGCCCTGGTCCTCAAGAGGGCCAGGGCTGCCTGCGCGGTCGGCGGGGGAGAGCGGCGCGCTCGACGGCGTACGCACGCCGCGGGTGTTCACGCCCCAGGCGCCCAGGCGGTCTTCGGGCCGCGGCTGTTCAGGCCGTGTTCTTCGCGCGGGCGTGGGCGAGGGCCGACGGGGTCAGCCGGCCGACGATGGCCGGGGCCTCCCGGACGAGGGCGTCGTCCTCCGCCGCGGCGACCATGAACAGGGCGAAGTCCACGCGACGGGTCAGGTTGCTCGCGAGGAGCGGGTCACCGACATGCCGGCTCCACACCGGCAGCCCCTGGCTCCCGCCCTCCTCCAGGTCGCTGCCGCGGACGACCGTCCACTCGGTGTCACTGGCGAAGATCTGCCGGCACGCCTCCACCTGGTCGTCCAGGTCCGCCACCCGGGCCAGTCTGGCCAACCGCCCGAAGACGGCCACGAAGGCCCTGAGCCTGCGCGTGTACACGTCCTTCCCGTCACGGGTGATGTGCCAGCCGCAGGAGAACACCAGCCGGGCCCCCGCGGGCGCCGCGTCCAGCACGGCCCGGGCCGTGCCGGAGGAGTAGCGCTTCATCCCCCACGGGACCAGCACCGTGAGCACGGCCTGGCATCCCTCCACCGCCCGCGCGACGACCGCACGGTCGTCGGTCGCCCCGGGGACCACCGTGATCCGCCCCTCGAACTCGGCGAGCTTGCCGACGCTCTGCTCCCGGCACACGCCCACCACCTCGTAGCCCCGGTCCAGCGCGTGCCGCACCATGTACCGCCCGAGCTTCCCGGACGCGCCCACGACGCACATCCTCTTGCGCGGACCCGTTCTTCGGGCCTCCTGCGAGCCGATCGGTTCCATGACCTTCGCCCTCCCTCGCCCCACCCGTCCTTACGCTGTAAGGGTGTGCCTTACGAAGTAAGGTTGTCAACCTGCGAAGCCCACCCAGGGGAGGAAATCCGTGGCCACCGAGCCAGACCGCACGCCGGCACCCCGCCGCCGGCCTCTCACCAAGGACACGGTCCTGCGGACGGCGCTCGCGCTCGCGGACGAGGCCGGCACCGGCGCGCTCACGATGCGCAAACTCGCCGACCGGCTCGGCGTCGAAGCCATGTCGCTCTACCACCACGTCCGCAACAAGGAAGCGATCCTCGACGGGATGATCGACCTCCTCTTCGGCGAGATCGAACTCCCGCCCACGGACCTCCCCTGGCGGACCGCGCTACGACGGCGCGCCGTCTCGACACGCGACGCGCTGATCCGCCACCCGTGGGCGATCGGCCTCATGGACTCCCGCAGCAACCCCGGCCCCGCGACCCTGCGCCACCACGACGCGGTCATCGGCTGCCTGCGCTCGGGCGGCTTCACCATCGCCGGCGCCGCGCACGCGTTCTCCGTGCTCGACAGCTACATCTACGGATTCACACTCCAGGAGCTGAGCCTGCCGTTCGAACCGTCCTCAGGCATCGAGGACCTGGCCGACTCGATCCTCGAGCAGATGCCCGGCGACGAGTTCCCCCACCTCACCGAGATGATCACCCACCACGCCCTCGCACCGGGCTACACGTACGCGGCGGAGTTCGACACCGGGCTCGACCTGGTCCTCGACGGACTGCAACGACAGCGCGAAACCTGGCTCTGACCCGCCCGCATCGCGCCCCGGCGCGTCGGGGCGCGATGCCTCACCCGCCCGGGGCCCCGTCGCTCAGAACACCCACCGCGTATGGCTGTAGACCCCGTTGTCGCGGCCGAAGCCGTACGCCGTGGTCGGCGCCACCGCGAACAACACCGCGTCCCCGCTCCGGAACGAATCCCCGATCCCGTGGAACGTGCCTTCTGGCGAGGTGATGTGCGGCCCGTACTTCGCCTCGTGCGCCGCGATCACCTCCTCCAGCAGCGCCGGATCGGTGACCCGCTCCGCCTTGCCCTCGATCACGAGGTCGAACCCTTCGGTGAGCGCGTTCCCCCCGGTGGTCAGCGCGCAGTGCACGTCATGAGAGAGGTTCTTCGCCTTCTGCTCTCCCGGGCCGGTCGAGAAGTACAGCACCCCGTCGTGCCACGCGGCGATCACGGGCGTGACATGCAGCCGGCCGTCGGGCCGCACCGTGGACACCCAGAAGATCTCGGCGGCCTCCAACTGCCTTTGTGCCTCCGCCCACTCGGTGGCGGTGACCCCCGCGGCACCGGGGCGAGGGGTGAGCGCGGAGCTGTAGCGGGCGTCGAGCTCGGCCGTGGGCTGCTGTGCCGGTCCTGTGGGCATGGCGGATCTCCTTCTCGTCCCCCTCCTAACGACCGACAGGCCACGCCGACATCACCCCGCACCCGTTCGTGTCCGTCTGCACGCCCCAGGAGGAACACCTGGCGGCCCCACGCCGCATTCGCGACGCCCCGACGCCCCGACGCCCCGACGTCGCGACGTCGCGACGTCGCGACGTCGCGGCGCCGCGAGGTCCGGCCGGTCGCACCCGGGCGCTCGTAGGGTGACCCGCATGATCGTCCGCAAAGGTGAGGGCCACCGTCCCGGCTACGCCGCGGCAGCCGTGGTGTTCGCGATCGGCATGGCCGGCACGACCCTGCCCACGCCGCTGTACGGGCTCTACCAGCAAAAGATCGGCTTCTCCGAGCTGATGGTGACCGTGGTCTTCGCCGTGTACGCCGTCGCCGTGATCGCGGTGCTGCTCCTCGTGGGCAACTACTCCGACGACGTCGGGCGCCGGCCCGTCCTGCTGTGCGCCATGGCGCTGTCCGCCGCCAGCGCCGGATGCTTTCTGCTGGAGACCGGCCTCCCGCTGCTCTTCGCCGGACGGCTCCTCTCCGGATTCGCGGCCGGACTGCTCAGCGGCGCTGCGACCGCCGCGATCATCGAACTCGCCGGACCAGGACAACGGGCCCGGGCGGGCTTCGCCGCCACCGCGGCGAACATGGGCGGTCTCGGCTGCGGCCCGCTGCTGTCCGGGATCCTCGCCCAGTACGCGGCGCGCCCCCTCGAGCTGGTCTTCTGGGTCCACATCGGGCTGGTCGCCGTCGCCGCCGTGATCATCCGCTTCCTCCCGGAGACCGTCGAGCACCCGAAACGGCTTCCCCCGCTGAAGCCCCGAGGAGTCTTTGTGCCGAACGAGGTGAAAGGAGTGTTCGCCCCCGCCTCCGTCGCGGCGTTCGCCGGCTTCTCCCTCCTCGGCCTGTTCACCGCCCTCGCCCCCAGCTTCGTGGCCCGGACACTCGACGTGCACAACCTCGCCGTCACGGGAGCGGTCGTGTTCTCCGTCTTCCTCGCCTCCACCGTGGGGCAGTCGCTGAGCGATCGCATCGGCTCCCGCCGGGCCCTGCCCGCCGGCTGCGCGGTCCTCATCGTCGGCCTTCTGCTGGTCGCCTGGTCCCTGATCGCCGAGTCCCTCGCCGTGCTCGTGGCCGGCGCCCTGTGCGGAGGCGCGGGCCAGGGGCTGGCGTTCCGGGCGGCCCTGTCGCTGGTGAGCGGGGCGGCGCCCGCCGCACACCGCGGCGGCACCATCTCGGCGTTCTTCGTCGTCGCCTACACCGGCATCTCACTGCCCGTGGTGGGCGTGGGCGCCGCGGCCCGGTTGTGGGACCTGCGCACCGCCGGCCTGGTCTTCGCCGGCTGCGTGATGCTGCTCGCCGCGTGCGCCGGGGTCTACTCGGCCCTGAGAGCGCCGGCCGAACCCACCCGGGTCCGCGACGAAACCAGTGAGCGCGGGTGACCCGCCCCGCCCCGTCGGGCGGCCCACCGCGCGAAGGGGCGGCCTCCCGGTCGATCCCGGGAGCCGCCCCCTCGCGCTGTCGCCCGGCATGAGGCCGCCGGGCGGCGTGTCACCGCGTGACCTCACGGTTGAACACCGAGCGCGACCACAGGTAGCCGAGCACACCCAGCCCCGCGCACCAAGCCAGGGCGATCCAGCCGTCGTTGCCGATCTCCGTGCCGAGCAGCAGCCCGCGCAGGGTCTCGTTGACCGGGGTGAAGGGCTGGAAGGCCAGCGGCATCGGGACGTTGCTCGCGGCCCTCGCGGCCTCGATGGTGAGGCGGTCAGCTCGAGGCCCGGCCCGGGGTGATGCCGCGAACGAAGACGGGCTTGAGGTGCTTCTCCGGCAGCGCGTCGAGCAGTTGCTCCCAGTCGAAGACGTGGGAGACGACGCGTTCGGGCGCGACCTTCCCGGACGAGGCGAGGTCCAGGGCATCGGGGATGTGTGCGCGGACGTTGTCGCGGGCGATGCGCAGGGTGACGCCGGTGAGGTACATGTCGAGCAGCGGCAGTTCACCGGGGCGGAAGTGGTTGCCCGCCGACTCGCAGACCCCTTCCGGGGCCAGGGACCTGACGGCGAGCCCGAGCTGCTCGACGCGGCCCGTGGCCTCGACGGCCACGTCGAAGCCGTGCGGGACCGGCTCGATCGCCTCGGCCGTGCGGGCGCCGTAGCTCTCGGCGAGACGGCGGTGCCCGGCATCGGGGTCGACGTAGAGGACGTCGGAGGCGCCGAACGCGCGGGCGATGTCGCACACGTACAGGCCGATGCTGCCGCGGGCGACGACCAGCACCCGGGCGCCCGGCCGGGCCCTCAGGTGCGGGGCGACCAGGCGCCAGGACAGGGACCAGTTGTCGCTCGCCGAGGCCATGGCGACCGGGTCGAGACCGGCCGGCAGCGGGACCAGCATGGCGTCCGCGTACGGGACGCGGACCAGGTCGGAGAAGAGCCCGCCCCAGCTGCCGCCGATCGGCGCGCCGTACATGGCCATGTGCGGGACCGAGGTGCAGTGGGCGGTCAGGCCGCTCCGACAGTGGGCGCAGGTACCGCAGTTGACGGCCCAGGGCACCACGACCAGGTCGCCGGGGACCACGCCGGTCACGTCCTCGCCGACGTCGGTGACCTCGGCCACGCATTCGTGACCGAGGGCGAACGGCGGGTCGATGAAGCCGTGCCCGGCCAGGATGGAGGAGTCCACGTCGCAGGCGGTGGCGGCCACCGGCGCGACGATCGCCTCTCCGGCGGACCGCACCTTCGGGTCGGGGGCCTCGCGCCACTCGACGGTCCGCCGCGCGACGTAGGTCAGTTCACGCATCGGCCTGCCGCCCCTTCGCCAGTGCCACCAGGTCGGCGTACCGGACGACGGAGCCGCCCGCGCCCCAGGTGCCGTCCGGCTGCTCGTTCACCAGCACCCACACGCGCGGCGCCTCGGCCGGGGAGAGCCCGGCGGCGGCGAGCACGGTGGCGGTGGCTTCCCGGGCCAGTCCGGCCTTGCGCCGCTCGGACAGCGCTCCCTGAGGCACCGTCACCTCGACGAGGAAACGGGGCGCGTCGTCCTCGGCCGTCACCTGCGCGCCCCCGGGCAGCTCGGTCAGGTAGCTCCACGCCTGGGCCCGGAAGAAGGCCGTGTCGGGCGCCCCCTCCCACCGCAGCAGCACGGCGGCGAGGTCCCTTTGGACCGTCGCGCGCCCCTGACCGGTCAGGGCACCGGTCGGGACGGTCAACCGGATCATCGGCATGGCAGCTCCTCGGTTCTTCCGACACGCGTTATGACAGTCGTCATAACGGGAGGACACGCTAGACTATGACGGTCGTTATAGCCAGAGGGGAGTGCACGGGTGGTCAGGAGCAGCAGCGGTACGCAGTCCCGCGAGCGGATCGTGGCGGGTGCCGCCGACATGATCAGCCGCCGCGGGCTGAGCGCCACGAGCATTCGGGAGATGGCCAAGCATGCCGAGGCGCCGCTCGGATCCACCTATCACTACTTCCCCGAGGGCAAGCAGCAGTTGGCCGCGGAAGCCGTCCGCCACACGGGCGAGTGGGTCGCCCGCGCTCTGCGCAAGGAGCTCGAGGCCGGCCCGGCCGCCGGACTGCGCGCCTTCCTGGCCCTGTGGCGCAAGATCGTCGTCGACACCGACTTCCACGCCGGATGCCCCGTCCTGGCCGTGGCCATCGAGGAACCCCCGGCCGACGAGGTACCGCCCGCCCTGGCGGCCGCGGCCGAGGTCTTCGACCGGTGGGAGGGCCTGCTCGCCGACTCCTTGCGCGAACACGGCGCCGACGCCGAACAGGCGGCGCAGGTCGCCACACTCATCGTCGCGGCCGTCGAGGGCACCGTGGCCCTGTGCCGCGCCAAACGCAGCACCGAACCCCTGGACCGCACCGCGGCACAGCTCCAGGCCCTCATCGCCACCACCATCAGCGGCTGAACGGACCGCCGGCCGCGCTCACGACAGCGCGGTCACGTGCCCTTGTGCGGCGCGGTCCGCGGCGGACGCGGCGCCCCCTTCGCGGCGAACGCGGCGCCCCCTTCGCGGCGAGCGCGGCGCGCCAGGCCGCGATCCTCGCGGCACCGGTGCCCCTCCCGGCGAACGCGGGACACCCGCCCGCGCGTTTCTCATGCGCCGAGCGCGGCGCGGACGGCCTCGGCCTCCTCCTCCGTGAACACGCCGCTGTCGAGGAGGGAGAGAGCGGACAGGACGCCGCCGCGCGAGCCTCAACTGCCCTCGTCGATCACGCGGAAAGTCACCCACCAGGCCGGCGACGGCTCCGCCGCACCGCAGGCGTCGGCCATCGCGGCCAGGACGCGCTCGATGACCTCGGTACGGACCTCCTGGCGCCAGTCGCCGTCGCCGTCCATGACGGTCACGTCGATCACCATTGCGTCGGCCCCCGGCCCCGCATCCGCCGCCAATAGGCCGCCGATGGCCATCGAGTCGGACCCGCGCTCGGTGAAGTGCACCTGGAACCCGGCTCGCGCGGCCGGGGCGAACCGGCCGGCCTCGGGCACGAGCACGGCGCCCGTCAGCGTCTCGGCTCCAGCTCGCGGCGCTGCTCCAGGCTCAGGCGGCCCGTCGCGCTGTTCACGGTGATGACGGTCATGACTCTCCCTATGACGACTGTTATGAACCGAGCCTGCACGGCGGTATGACGAGTGTCATAGCCTGCTGGGTCGGACGGCTGACCTCGGCTGCGACGAGCCGTCCGATCCAGCAAAGGGGCCTCCGCTCCGGGCGGAGGCCCCTTCCTCATGTGCGGCCCCAGACCCCGGGGTGCGGTCGAGGGCGGCCTGGCCCCGTCCCGTATCGTCTACCGATATCGGAGTCCGTAAGACGTGCGGCGGGGCGCCGCCGAAGGAGTGGGGCATGAGCAAGCCACCGGCTGCCGCCGGAGTGCCGGACGAGCTGCGTCGGCGGCTCGGGGTGCCGGACGCGGTGATGATCGGCCTGGGGGCGATGATCGGCGCGGGGATCTTCGCCGCCCTGGCCCCGGCCGCGCAAGCGGCCGGCTCCGGGCTGCTGATCGGCCTGGCGCTCGCGGCGGTGGTCGCCTACTGCAACGCCACCTCCTCCGCCCGGCTGGCCGCCCGCTACCCCGCCTCCGGCGGCACGTACGTCTACGGCCGCGAGCGGCTCGGCGACTTCTGGGGCTACCTGGCCGGATGGGGCTTCATCGTCGGCAAGACCGCATCCTGCGCCGCGATGGCGCTGACGGTGGGCTCGTACGTGTGGCCGGGCCAGGCCCATGCCGTCGCGGTCGCCGCGGTGGTGGCGTTGACCGTGGTGAACTACGCCGGGGTGCAGAAGTCCGCCGTGCTGACGCGGGTGATCGTGGCCGTGGTCCTGGCGGTGCTCGCCGCCGTGGTGGTCGCTGCCCTCACCTCCGGCGCCTTTGACCCGGCCCGGCTGGGCATCGGCGACGACGCGACCGTGGGCGGGGTGCTCCAGGCGGCGGGCCTGCTGTTCTTCGCGTTCGCCGGCTACGCGCGCATTGCCACCCTGGGCGAGGAGGTCCGCGACCCCGCGCGCACCATCCCCCTGGCCGTCCCGGTCGCGCTGGGCATCACCTTGGTCGTCTACGCCGCCGTCGCGGTCGCCGTCCTGACGGTCCTCGGCCCGGAAGGGCTGGCGCGGGCCGCGGCCCCCCTGTCGGACGCGGCCCGGGCCGCAGGTGCCGACCGGCTGGTGCCGGTCGTCCGCGCCGGCGCGGCGCTGGCGGCGCTCGGCTCGCTGCTCGCGCTGATCCTCGGCGTGTCCCGCACCACGCTCGCCATGGCCCGGGACCGGCACCTGCCGCACGCCCTGGCCGCGGTGCACCCGAGGTTCAAGGTGCCCCACCGCGCCGAACTCGCGGTCGGCGCGGTGGTGGCGGTGCTCGCCGCGACGGCCGACGTGCGCGGGGCGATCGGGTTCTCCTCCTTCGGCGTGCTGGCCTACTACGCCGTGGCCAACGCCTCCGCCTGGACCCTGAGCGCGGAGGAGGGCCGTCCGGCGCGGATCGTCCCCGTCGTGGGACTGGCCGGCTGCCTGGTCCTGGCGTTCGCCCTGCCGCTGTCCTCGGTGATCTCCGGTGCGGTGGTCCTGGCGCTCGGCGCCGCCGCCTACGCGGTGCGCCGGAAGGTGGCCGCCCGCACCTCCTAGCGGCGACGCGCCGGTCCCGGCGGACGCGCATACGCTGCCGCCCTCTGCCTCGTCGGGAGGACCGCCCTCGACACGACTGCCCACGGCAGAGGGCCAGTTCCGACGCCGGGCAGGGGGAGCCGACCGGGGGCGGGCGCGCCCGCCGCGACAGCCCCCGTCCGCCGGGCCCGCCGGCCCCGCGCGGCCGACCCGCCGGCCTACGGGGCGTCGTCGCCGAGGACCTCGCGGGCGAGTTCCCTGAGTGCCCGGCGGTCCTCGGCGAGGGCCCGCCTCCCCGCTTCGGTCGCCCTGTAGACGCGCCGGGCGCGGCCGTCGACCACCCGCTGCTCGGAGACCAGCAGCCCGTCCGCCTCCAGCCGGTGCAGCGTCGGATACAGGGTGCCGGGGCTGATCCGGTAGCCGTGGGAGGCCAGTTCCTCGGTCATCCACGCACCGTGGATCTCCTCCTCGGCCGCGTGATGCAGGATGTGCAGCCGCACCGCACCCCGCTGGAACTCCCGCACCCGGGAACACCTCCTGGCAGTGACGAAACCGATATCGGCCTTCGAGTCTATGCCGCCGTCCGGGCCGGTCACCGCCTGCCGTCGGCCTGCTCACGGCGGTCCAGCTCCTCCAGCAGCCGGCGCAGCAGGCCCCGCGTCCGGCCGATCTCCTCCTCGGGGAGGGCCGCGAAGAGCGTGCGATGGACGGCCGAGGCCCGCGTCGTGACGCGGGCCAGGACCTCCTGGCCCTGCGGGGTGAGCGCCAGCAGCGGGGAACCGCGGTGATCGGGGTTGGCCGTGTATGCGGCATGGCCGAAGGTCACGAGATCGTTGGCGACGCGCTGCACGTTCTGCCGGCTGACACCCAGGCGGCGTGCGGCCTGCGGCACCGTGAGCGCGGTCTCGGAGACCACGCTCAACACCTGCCAGCGGGCCTGGGTGAGACCTTCCGCCTGCGCGGTGTGCTCGCCCAGCCGGCGCAGCGCCCCCGCGGCCTCGAACACATCGGCCACGAGCAGGGCCATCTCGTCGGACACCGCTACCTCCTTTGACAACATGTTGTCTGTGTGTGAATGTGTTGTCAGTGTACTCGGGGATCCTGAAGAAAGAGCAGCGGAGTCATGCCGAGAATCGATCTGTACCGCACCGTTCACATGGGCCAGCGCGAGCGGCTCTTCGCCCTCGCCGTCGAGACCGGCGCCGCGGACACCGCGGAGCCCGAGTGCGCCGGGCACCTGGCCAAGCGCTGCCTGGCCATGACACAGGAGCTCCGCGAGCACGCCGACCACGAGGACCGCTTCATCCATCCACTGCTGCGGGAGCGGGCGCCGGAAGCGGCCGACGCGCTCGACGCCGAGCATGTGCGCCTCGACGCGGCACTCACCGCACTGGACGACCGGGCACGTCGGCTGCCGACGACACCGGCCGGGTCGCTGCCCGACGCCCAGCACGGCCTCTACCTGGCCGTGAACGAGCTCATCAGCGCCTACCTGGCCCACCTGCACGCGGAGGAGACCGTGGCGATGCCCGCTCTGTGGGACCGCTGCAGCGACGCCGAACTGGGCGAGGTCTTCGCCGCCTTCAAGGCATCCCGCACCCCCGAGGAGAGCCTCGCCGACCTCCGCGGAATGCTGCCGTCCCTGCCGCCCGCCGTCCGGACGGCCATCGTGCGCGCCACCCTGGAAGCCGCGCCGGACGACGACGCGGGCCGCACCCTGGCCGCCGTCTCCACCACCCTCGACCCACGCCGGCGCAGCCGTCTCTACGACGACCTGGGGGCGCCGGAGGCGTGGGCACTTGTGGAGAGCGAACGCGAACAGGCCCACTGAGCCCGCGATCCGGCAGCCCGCCGTACTCTCGGCCCTCCACCGTCGCGGACGGCCCGGCACCCCGCAGGCCGCAAAGGGCTCCGGGCACGAAGCCCGACGAGGAGAGCGCCCCGCCCGGCTGCCCAAGGCGGCAGGAACACAGGCGCAGGCCCGGCCGGCGAGGTCCGGGCCCTGCTGCCGGACCCGGACCGGGCGAGCCCGGGCCTCGGGGTTGCAGTTGCCGCTGCGGCAGCTTCTACCGTCCTGAACAGGGCCGGAGAGACCGGCCCGGTGACGCGAGCGTGAAGGAGGCGGCAATGGACTGGCCCATCGCGGAGGTCGCCCGGATGTCGGGTGTGACCGCCCGGACCCTGCGGCACTACGACGAGATCGGCCTGTTGCCGCCCGCCCGGACCGGAGCCAACGGCCACCGCTACTACGAGGAGAACCAGCTCCTGCTGCTTCAGCAGATCCTCGTCCTGCGGGCGCTGGGCCTGGGGCTGCCGGAGATCGGCCGGATCCTGGCCGAGCAGGTCGACGAGGTGGAGGCCCTGCGCGGCCACCACCGGCGGCTGCTCGCCGAGCGGGACCGTCTCGAGGCCCTGGCCGGCACCGTCCGTCGCACGATCGCCGAACTGGAAAAGTCCAGGAAGGACGGCACACCCATGACCGCCATCAACCGACCGGAGAACCTGTTCGAGGGCGTCCGACCCGCCCAGTACGAGGAGAGCCTGCACGACTTCCCCGAGCATGCCGAGGCGATCGCCCGCAAGGTCGCCGCGATGACCGAGCAGGACGTCGAGGCCGGGCAGCGTGAACGCACGGCGCAGATGATCCGGCTGGCCGAGCTGATGGCCGGCGGCCACCCGGCCGACGCCGAGCCCGTCCAGGCCGAGGCCGACGCCCAGTACCGGGCCCTGAGCGAACTGCGGGCCGTCTCCGCCGAGGAGTACCGCGCCATCGGGCGCTCCTGCGTCGACAACGACGCCTGGCGCGCCGCGTACGAGGCAATCGCACCCGGCCTGGCCGCCTACCAGCGGGACGCCATCGAGGCGTATGCCGCCACCCGGCTGAGCTGAGCCGGCCCGGGCAGCCCACGGGAAGCCCCGCACAAGCGGCCCTGCCTGCCGCGCCGACAGGCTGCACCTCGCACTCCTCGGGGGCGGGCGAGGTGCAGCCCGTCACTCGCGCGGTCGGTCACCCGGCCTCGGCCGGAGCGGCAACTCCCCGCCCGGCTCCGCTTCCTGACGAGGAGGCACTAGGCGTCCCGGTACCTGTCCCGCACCTCGGGGCGTGGCCGGAAACCGGCCGACCTGTAGGTGGCGACGGCGCCGGCATTGGAGCTCGGGGTGCACACGATCGCGCTCGACGAACCCAGCTCCTCAAGCGCGGCCGCCGCGGCGACGGTGACCGCCACGCCGTAGCCCCGGCGGCGGTGCTCGCGGTGCACGCCCATCGGTTCGAGCAGCCCGGGCCTGCCCGGACCGGCCGACCACACCGTCACCACCGCCGCCGCGCCGCCCGCCTCGTCGTACGCGACCAGACACCGGGCGTCGGCGTACGGCAGCCCGGCCGCCATCGCGTGCCAGCGCTCCGCTGTGAACCTCGACCCGTCGAACGCTGCCCGAAGCGCGGTGGCGAACACGTGCGCCTGCTCCGGCCCGACCACCTCGATCCGCACGCCCGGGTCCTTCACCGGTTCCGTGAGGTCACGGCGCAGCGGCGTCCACGGCTCGTCGGTGCCCCAGCCGTCCTCGGACAGCAGATCCTGGACCAGCGCCCCCACCGGCGCCTCGACGTTCACCTTCCCCGCGGGCAGCACGCCGCGCTCCGGCCCGCTCACGTCCTCGGCCAACTGCCGCGCGAGTTCCTCGTCCTGCCGGGCGTCCGGCGCGATCGTCAGCCGCAACAGCCCGGGGCCGTCCAGCAGCCCGACGGCGAGAATCCGTCCGTCCCGGCGCCACGTCCTGACCGCCGCGGCGGTCGCCTCCGCACCTGACCGCCAGAACCAGCCCAGGTCCCCCGGATGCAGTTGCATCGGCGCCCCCTCGTACTGCCACTCCCGCAGCACGCCCACAGCCTCGCCCAGCCCGTCGACTTCCGGTGTGCCCAACACGATCGCCATACGCCGATCACACACCACCGCACCGACGGCCCGCACCCGGATTCCTGCCGGCCGCCATGGTGAGGAGTGGGGCGGAAGCGGGGCGAAGTGGTGCGGACCACCAAGACCCCGGACTTCGAGCGCGGGGAACCCCTCGCGGACCGCTACCGCTGGGCCCCCTCGTTCGACCCTCGTCGCCTGTTGGCGCGCAGCAGCGCGGCTCCGAGAGGAGTGAGCGTGTGCAGTACGGACGCCGCGTTGCGGCGGCTGGTGACGAGCCCCGCGTCCCGCAGGGCCCGGGCGTGCTGACTCGCGGAAGGCGCGGACACGCCGACGGCCCGGGCGAGTTCGCCGGTGGTGGCGCCGACGGCGGCGGCGCGCAGAACAGCGGCCCGGGTGCGGCCGAGCAGCGCCGCCAGGGACGCGCCGGAGCTGAACTCCTCCTTGAGCGTGGCCGGATGGGGTTCGTGATTGAGCGCGTAGATCAACACGGGATCGTGCGCGGTGTCGCCGAAGGTCACCGGGTTCCCCCAGCAGAAGTACGAGGGGACCAGGAGGAGCCCGCGGCCGTCGAGGCGCAGGTCGCGGTCCTCGGGATAGACCGTGTGCAGGACGGGACGCCGCCACTGCAGCACCGGCGCCCCGAGGTTCCGCAGGATCCCTTCCACGCCGTCGTCGAGCACCGCGCGGGCGCAGGCGGAACGTTCGGCCTCGATACGGGCCTGGATGACGTCGTGGTGAGGGGCGATGACCGTGTCGTGGTACGTCCGCATGGCCTTCACCAGGTCCTCGCGGAAGCCCGGCTCGGTCAGGCGTGGAGCCCAGGACGGGGCCCCACTGGTGTGGGCGAGGATGCCCACCTCTTCCATGACGCGGTGCTTCGGCGTGGCCAGGATCGCCTCCAGCCCGGCGTCGAGCCCGCCGGCGGACTCGGGCGGGGTGAGGAAGTCGGGGAAGTACGCGGCACGCGGAACGAGCGGCAGCAGCAGGGTGCGCAGAGTACGGACGAATCCTGTGGCATGCAGCTGCGCGCGCGCCGTGCGGTGCCAGTCGGCGTAGGCCCAGCGGCCCTGACGGGACTGGAAGCGGTGCAGGCTGGTGCAGATCTCCCACAGTGGGTCCGGTGCGGCCGCGACACGGGTGCGGGCCAGGTCGGCATCGGTGAAGTGGATCCGGAGCACTCGATTCCCCCTCGTGTCCTGGGCACTTTCGGCAGGGCCGAAGAGCCTGGATGGTCAGGCTCACCTCAGAGACGCTGACCCGGCAAACCGGCGCGCGGGGGAGCGGGCCGGCAGCGGTGCGGCCAGTCGCAGCGGAGACTCCGGCAGCGCACCCGATTCGACTACGGAGGCAGGGCATTGAGGCGTCCAACGAAACTCGCAGCGGTCACAGCGGTCATCGGCACGGCGCTGCTGGCACCCGCGGGCCCGGCCGCCGCCGCTCCGCCGGCAGCGGCCACGGCCGGCATCCAGGCGTACTCCTGCGACGTGACGACGACGGGGGACAAGCTCTACGCCGGGTACTACAGCGGCGAGAGCGTCACTCCTTCTTCGACATCGGTCACGGCGGCGGGCAAGGAGGCTCAGTGCCTGCTCCGGAAGAGGGGGTTCGACCCGGGGACCGTCGACGGCATCTTCGGAAGCAACTCGCAGACCGCCGCGAAGAAGTTCCAGCTCTACGTCAACGGCCGCTGCGGACGAGCGGTCCTGGACGTGGACGGCAAGGTCGGCCCCAGGACCTGGCCGTACCTGCGCCAGGTCGCCTTCTGCTTCGAGTGACCCACCGGCACCGCCGAGCCGATACCTGCGAGCCCTGCCGAGCCCCGGCGCCCGGCGCTCGACCCGACCTGACCCGAACCGGCCCGGCGCCTGACCCGAACCGAACCGGCCCGACCCGGCCCGGCACGGCGCGCCCGACCCGCCCGGCGCCCGGCCTCCGCCCGCGACCGCTCCACCGCCCCGGCAAGACGCACCCTCATGGAAGGAAGCCCCGCACCATGCCGATTCACCTTCGTCCTCGATCGGACTGGGCCCAGCACGTCGCCGAGGACCCACGGATCCCCCTGCTCATGGTGCGACTCGGCAAGACCGCTGCCGGAGTCGAGAAGTACGCGGAGACAGCCACTGCGAACGAGAACTCGTGGGAGCCGTGGACCGGAGGCGTCTTCATCCACCACCGGGGGGAAGGAACGTTCCGGCCCGAATCGGAGGGCGACTGCCAGCGCGAAATAGCCCGGGCCTGGGCGAGCGGGTTCTTCGACGTCGACGACATCCACTACAACTTCCTCGTCTGCCCGCACGGGCAGATCTACGAAGGCCGGGGATACCGCAGGGCCGAAGGGAACGCCCCCGGCTACGTGAACGGTGTCGGCCGCAACACCGGCTTCTATTCGATCTGCGGCCTTCTCCGCTCGCAGGACGCCCCCGCCAAGGCCATGCGGGATTCGATCAAGAACCTGATCTGGCATCTGCGGGCCGAGGTATCGGCCTCGAAGAGAGCCGGCGGCCTCCTGCTGCCCCACTCACTGGGCTACGACACGGAGTGCCCCGGAAACCTCACCTCGTACGCGGCCGCCCGCTCCGAAATGGACCCCGGCATGCCCGTGGCCGGCAAGGAACCGGACGGCCTGCAGATCATCTCCCGCAGCCAGTGGGGAGCCCGCCCGCCCCGCGACGAGGACCGCGTCACACCGTCGCAGCGCACAGGATTCGCCGTCCACTACTCGGCCGGTCCGACCTCCCAGACACCCCGGGCCATCCAGAACTACCACATGGACGGCAACGGCTGGTGGGACATCGGCTACAACTTCCTGGTCGACCGGTCCGGCCGGATCTTCGAGGGACGCGGCTGGATGACCGTCGGCGCACACGCGAAGGACTACAACACCAGCCACTTCGGCGTGTGCTTCATCGGGCGGGACGGCGACGCCACCCAGGCGGCCAAGAACTCCATACGCAGCCTCTACTTCAAGGCCAACGACTACGCCGGGAAGACACTCACCAGGACCTATCACAGCGCGATCGGCTCCACCCAGTGCCCCGGCAACGACCTGCGGACCTGGGTCCGCAACGGCATGCCCGGCACCACCTACCCCATCGTCGGCGGCTCGCCCGTCTACAACGGCGAACCCCCGGGCGACGGCTCCGCCGGCGGCCTCACCGACGTACGCTCTATCGCCTCGCAGCAGCGAGCCGTCAACGGCCTCGGATACACACCCCCGTTGGACGTCGACGGCCTCTTCGGCCCGCTCACCAACACCGGCGTCAAGTGGCTGCAGACCAAGGTCGGCGTCAGCGCCGACGGCCTGTGGGGCCCGTTGACCGAGGCGGCCTACGTCGCGTACAACGGCGGCGGCGGATCGGACGGCGGCCTGACGACGATCCGCACCGCCGCCGCGCAGCAGCGTGCGGTCAACGGCCTCGGATACACACCCCCGTTGGACGTCGACGGCGTCTTCGGCCCCCTGACCGAGTCCGGCGTCAAGTGGCTGCAGACCAAGGTCGGCGTCGGCGCCGACGGCCTGTGGGGCCCCGCCACCGAAGCCGCCTACGTGGCCCACACGGGCGGGTCGGCCAACGCCGACGGCGGACTGACCACCATCCGCTCGGTCACCGCCCAGCAGTACGCCGTCAACGGCCTCGGCCACACGCCGAAGCTGGACGTCGACGGCCTCTTCGGCCCGAGGACCGAGGCCGGCGTCAAGTGGCTGCAGACCAAGGTCGGCGTCGACCCCGACGGCCTGTGGGGCCCCGCCACCGAAGCCGCCTACGACCGCTACGAGGGCGGCGCCGGACTGACGGTGGACGGCACCTTCGGCCCGGCCACCGTCACCGCACTGCAGTACGCGATCGGCGCCAGTGCCGACGGCGTATGGGGACCGGAATCCAAGCGCGCCCTGCAGCAGCACCTCAACACCTGGGCCGACGCCGGCCTGATCGTCGACGGCGACACCGGCCCGGCCACGGTGAAGGCCATGCAACGCCACCTCAACACCATGACCGGCGCCGGCCTGACCGTCGACGGCGACTGGGGCACGGGCACGACCAAGGCCCTGCAAACCGCACTCAACCAGGGGAGATTCTGATGAGGGACGACCGCCACGCCGACGCGGACACCGCCCGCCCCGACGCAACGGGCCCCTCCAGACGGAACATCGTCGCCGGCGGAGCCCTCGCCGCCGCCGGACTGCTCGTCCTCGGCGCCCCGCAAGCAGCTGCCGCGCCATCGGCCGGCCGGTCCGCCACGGCACGCCGGCCCCTGGCGCCCTTCACCGCCGTGGCCGCGAGCGAGTCGGACACGGTCACCGTCCCCACGGGCTGCACCGCGACCGTCCTCGCACCCTGGGGCCGCCCGATCCGCGCGTCCGGACCACGGTGGCGGACCGACGCCGGCGACACGGCTGCCGAGCAGGCCCAGCAGGTCGGCAGCCACCACCACGGCGTGCAGTTCTTCCCCCTGGCCGACGGAGCGGCAGGCAACCGGCACGGACTGCTGGTGATCGGCCACGAGGCCACCGACCCCGACCTGCTGGGCGGCGGAGCCGACAAGGCGATCGCCGCCCAGGGCCTCACCGTGCTCGAGGTGCGCCGGTCCGCCGGGACCTGGCAGGCGGTGGACTCGGCCCGCAACCGGCGTGTCACCGGCGACACACCCGTGCGGTTCTCCGGCCCGGTGGCCGTCGACGGCAGACCGCGCGGCGTGCTGGCCTGCAGCGGCCACGGCATCACCCCCTGGGGCACCTACCTGGCGGCCGAAGAGAACGTCAACGCCGCATTCGGCACCGACGACCCCCACTGGCGACGCGACGAACAGCACGTGCGCTACGGCCTGTCCGCCAACGGCTTCGGCCACCCCTGGCACCACTTCGATGCGCGGTTCGACCTGGCCGCCCCCGAAGCGAGACCGGAGGAATTCGGCTGGATCGTGGAACTGGACCCCCACGACCCCTCCGCCCTGCCCGTCAAACGGACCGCCCTCGGACGCTTCGCCCACGGCAGCGCCACCGTGACCGAGACCGCCGGACGCCTGGTGCTCCACAGCACCGACGCCGAGGACGGCGGACACCTCTACAAGTTCGTCAGCTCGGACAACTGGCGCCGGCTGCGCGACCTCGGCAGGAGCCCGCTCGACCACGGCACCCTCTACGCGGCGAGGATCTCACCCGACGGCACCGGCCGGTGGCTGCCCCTCACCCACGGCCACGGCCCACTGACCCGCGCCAACGGCTGGCACGACCAGGCCGACGTCCTGGTACGAGCCCGGACGGCCGCGGACGCCCTGGGCGCCACCCCCCTCGCCCGGCCCGAACGGGTCGCCGTCAGCCCGCTCGACGGCCGGGTCTACCTGGCACTCGCCAACAGCACCGGAAGCTCCCCGTGCGCCGGCGAAGCCGCGAACGGCACCACGCACACGCCGTGCGCGCGGAGCGCCGACCCCTACGGCCGCGTCATCCGCTGGCGCGAGAGCGAAGCAACACCGGACAGGGACGGGGACGGCGCGACGCCGCTCTCCTTCCACTGGGAGGAGTTCCTCACCCCCGACGACCCCGCCCTGAGGGCCGACGGCGCGTTCGCCGCCCCCAAAGGCCTGTGGTTCGGCGCGGACGGCACACTCTGGATCTCCACCGGCGTCTCCGGCCACACGCTGAACGGCCCCGACGACATCCACCGGACGGCCGGGAACAACGCCCTGCTGGCCGCCGACCCCACCACCAAGGAGGTCCGCCGTTTCCTCACCGCCCCACGCGGCGCCGAGGTCACCGGCGTCACCAGCACCCCGGACGGACAGACACTGTTCGTCAACATCCAGCACCCGGGGGAGCGCACGGCACGCTGGGGCGCCCCCGGCCCGGACAACCCCCGCGCCGTCAGCAACTGGCCGGACCACAGCAGGAACGGCCGCCCGCGCTCCGCCACCGTCGCCGTGCACCGCACCACCTGAACCACCGGCACGCGGAACGCCTCCCCGGCCCGCCGACCCTGACACCACCCCGGCCCGGGACCTTCAGGGGCGGTAACGCAAGGGATGGTTCTCGGGTACCTCCACGACAGCGATACGCACCCCGTCCGGGTCCGCGATCCACATCTCGATCAGCCCCCAGGGCTCCATCACGGGAGCACGCAGCACCTCCACCCCGGCTGCCCGCAGCTCCTCGAACGCCGCCTGCACGTCCTCGACCTGCAGCCACAGCCCAAGGCCCGGCGCCGGCGGGTTCTCGGAGCGCCCCGAGACCTCCAGGAACCCGCCGCCCAGGAAATAGACCGTGCCCCGCTCCGGCCCCGTCCCGAACTCGCGACTGACGGCGAGCCCCAACGCCCCGCCGTAGAAGGCGCGGGAACGGTCCGGATCCGTCGGACGCAGCAAAACCCTGCTGCCGAGTACATGCACCATGCCTGGGAACCTACGGCGTCCCCGCCCCGCCGGGCCGGTGATTCCACTCGCGCCGCGAACTGCTCTCACCCACCGGGCGCAGACCCCGGTGGCCGGCGCCCCGGCCCGCGCGGACGAGCCGGCAACCGGCCCCCGTGGAGCCGGGGAAGTGGAGCACCGCATCGGTCACCGAGGTCATCACGACACAGCGGCAGGCGGAGGCACGCCGGCACACTCCGGCCCCGGCAGCCGGCCGACCCGGTACCCGCTCTTCACCGACTGGGCGCGGGCGGACCGCTGACGGCCAGGAGCGGCGGCGGAAGGGTGGTCAGGCGGGTGTGACGTTCTCCGCCTGGGGCCCCTTGGGCCCCTGTGTCACGTCGAACTGCACCTTCTGCCCCTCGAACAGCTCACGGAATCCGGTACTGGCGATGGCCGAGTAATGGACGAACACGTCCGGCCCGCCGCCGTCCTGCTCGATGAAGCCGAAGCCCTTCTCCGGGTTGAACCACTTCACGGTGCCGGTGGCCATGGCGATCTCCTTGTTCCATACGAAAAACGACTCCCGCGCATCCTGCGGGTGCCATGGTGAGATCGTCTTCGCCTCGCGCGCCCATGCGACGCAGACACGCCCACGCGAGGACACAAAGGTGCCCACGACGCGGAACCGAGGAACAGAGCGCACTGGGGTGCCGGCGCGGGATCGCAGGCGCCGGCGACGCTCCCGCACACGGGCCGGGAGCAGGCCACCACGACGGCGACGCGCGGGATCGCCGCACCTGCCCACGAAGCGCTTCGACACGGAGGAAAGCCCTGGTGCCGCCCCGTCGGCCCTGAAAAACTGTCAACCGCTTCCTGCAGTGGCCGGTTGAAGCGACTCGATGGACGGAGGGTCACGTGCGGCACAACGGTGCCTGTACCGCACAACGCGCACAAAGTCGGTCCGCGACACTCCGGTCGCCCCGGGCCCGACGGCCCCCGATACCCGGGCCCCTACGGGCGCGCAGCGCCGCCGCCCATGCCCGCCCGGCCGGGCACGTACCAGTCGGCGGTGCGCGGTGAACGCCCCCGCCAAGCCCTCCGGCACCACCTACGAACGCGCCGTGCACAGGCTCCGTCGCGCGCTCGGCCCGGTCGACGTGGCCGGCGGACGGGCACTGACCGGCGGCCTCTACAACTGCGTCCACCTGTTCGAACTCGCGGACGGCCGACGCCTCGTGCTCAAGTCCGCACCCTCGGCGGAAGCCCCCGCGCTCACCCATGAACGGCAGCTGCTGGGCACCGAGACGATCTTCCATCGTCTCGCCGCCACCAAGGGCGTAAGCGTCCCCACGGTCCTCCACTACGAACCCGCCGGTCCCGACGACCCCGGCGAATGGCTCCTGCTCGACTTCCTCGCGGACAGCACGTGGAGCGAGGTGGGGGAGGATCTGCCCGCCGACGGACGGCCCGCACTCCGCCACCGACTGGGTTCGGCCCTCGCCCGCACCGCCACCGCCACCGGCCCCCGGTTCGGCTACCCCCAACCCGTACCCGGACTGCAGGGAGACACCTGGCTGGAGGCCTTCACCGGCATGATGCACGCCGTCCTGAAGGACGCGTCCCGCTTCGGCTCACCGCTGCCCGCCGCCACCGACACGCTCGCCGCCCTCCCTGACCGCTTCGCAGACGCACTCGACGAGGTGAGCCGTCCCGCGCTCGTCCACTTCGACGCCTGGGAGGGCAACGTGATCCTCACCCGGGACGGGGACGGCGGATGGCGGTTCGGCGGCCTCATCGACGGGGAGCGCGCCTTCTTCGGTGACCCGCTGGCAGAACTCGTCGGCCTCGACCCGCTCGGCGCAGCCGAGGACGACCCCGACCTGATGGCCGGCTACCGCTCCGTCACCTCCGACCTGCCGACCACCACCCCCGCCGCCCGCAGCCGGCTCGCGCTCTACCGGATCTATCTCGCACTGATCATGCGCGTCGAAAGCATCCCGCGCGCATACGGCCCGGAACACTCCGCATGGCTTCGGTCCTGGTCCACCGAACGCATCACTCAGCAACTGGCCGTACTGGACCGACTCGCGGCCGGCCAGCGGCTGCCGAGCCCGTGACGGGCAGCGCAGCAACCCGTGCACCCGGTCCGACATGGGCCTCACCCTCCGCCCCGCCGAGGCCGGCCCCTGGCTTCAGCTGGGCAACTGGCCCGTGCTCTTTGACACGGCATCACCGCTCCCCAGCGACATGGACGGATCCTGGGTGGAGATCAGCGTCGAAGCAGACCACGTCGCCGTACACCCGTACCGGACCTGACACCACAAGATCAGCGGCAAGACCAATTCGTCCGCATCCGGCGGCCGGTGGCCACCTGCAGGCTCGCGGTGGACACCCGCAACCGGACGGCAAGTTCACGCGAACGACGTCCTCACAGCACGTCGTAGGTCAGATGCGTCGCGGTCGATGTCGACGTCACGCTGCGCTGCACCAGCGCCCGCCGCGCCACGCCCGTGAACAGCGGCGTCCCTGCGCCCAGTACGACGGGCGCGAGGTGCAGCGTCAGCTCGTCGACCAGCCCGGCGTCGAGCGCCGAGGCGACCGTGGCGCCGCCGCCCATGAGGACGACGTCGAGGTCCTTGCCGCTGTCCGACGACGCCGCCTCGGCCCGCTCGCGCGCGGCGGCGACGGCGTCGGGCAGACCGGTGGTGACGAACGTCCAGTCGAGGCCGGTGAGCCGCACCGACTCCGGCGGCGAGCTCGTCACGACGACGAACGCGGGCTTGCCGACCTCGCCGGCGCCGTAGCCGGTCGTGTCGTCCCAGCCGTTCGGCCCGTCGACCACGTCGAAGAGCCGGCGGCCGAGGACGACGGCGCCCGAGCGGACGGTCGCCTCGCGCAGGACCCGCCGGTCGTCGGGGTCGTCGGAGAACGCCCAGGTGTGCAGGGCCTCGCCGCCGGTGCCCAAACCATTGTCCGGGCCGGGGTCGGGGCCGGTGACGAATCCGTCGAGTGAGACCGAGATGTCAGCGATGATCCGAGTCATACAGGACAGACCCGATCCGCCGCACCGACTCATCGCTCACGCGAAGACCACCCGCGACGTGCGCCCCGCCACCGCGACGTGCCGCCTCCACCGCCCTCGACGTGCCCGCCCCGGCCGCGCCCGGCGAACCGCGCCCACCCAGGCCGCGCCGCCCCGGCCGCGCCCGACGGAGCGTGCCACGGCGAACCGCGCCCACCCCGCCCGGCCAAGGCCCACCCCCTGGCCGGGCCCGGACTCACGTGGAGTCGCGGACGACAAGCTCCGTGGGCAGGACGACATGCTGCCGAGGGGCGTCGGGATCGACGATCTCGGCCAGCAGGATCCTGGCGATGGTCCGCCCGATCTCCTCCACCGGCTGCCGCACCGTCGTCAGCGGAGGGTCGGTGTGCCGGGCGATGAAGGAGTCGTCGAAGCCGATCACCGCCACGTCCTGCGGAATGCGCCGGCCCTGCGCGCGCAGCTCGGTCATCGCGCCGACCGCCATCACGTCGGACGCCGCGAAGACGGCATCGAGACCAGGGACCCGTTCAAGAAGCGAACGCATCGCCTGCCTGCCGCCCTCCTCGGTGAAGTCGGCCGCGGCGACCAGGTGTTCACCGGAGTCCCGGCCCGCCGCGTCCAGGGCCTCGCGCCAGCCGCGCAGACGGCTCCGGCCGACGTCCATGTCGAGCGGGCCGGTGATCGTGGTGATGGTTTCCCGGCCCCGTTCCACCAGGTGCCGCACCGCGGCGGCCGCCCCGCCGACGTTGTCGGAGTGGGCGTGGCTCAGTGACTCGGCGGGGGAGCGGCGCCCGGCGAGCACCGTCGGCAGCCCCATGTCCTCGAGGAGACCCGGCAGCGGGTCCCGCTCGTGCACCGAGACCAGCAGGACGCCGTCCACCCGGCGCGCGGCGACCGAGTCGGTGAGCTGGTCCTGCTCGCCCTTGTCCCGTACGAGAACCAGCTGGAGCTGGGTGCGGGTGTCGGCCAGGCCGGTGCTGACGCCTCGGATGACCGCGGAGAAGTAGGGCTCGGAGCCCAGCCGGCTCTCCGACTCCGGGATCACCAGGGCGATCGAGTCGGTCCGGCTGGTGACCAGGCCCCGGGCGACGGAGTTGGGCACGTACCCCAGCTCCGAGATCGCCGCCAGGACCGCGTCCCTCGCCTCGTCGCTGACGAGCGGCGAACCGTTGATGACCCGCGAAACCGTCGTCCGGCCGACACCGGCCCGCGCGGCCACGGTCTTGATGGTCGGCCGCCGGCTGCCCCCCATGGCTCCTCCCTCGTCGATCGGCGTGATGCGCCGCCAGGCAGCGCATTGTGCCAGAAGTCGTCGCTGTCCCCGGCGGCCCGTCCGGACCGCCCGCAGGTGTACGTCGCGAGACGAACTGGTTTCAAGTTCTTGACAGGCATGCAGCAGGGCCGCCAGTCTTCGTGCACCTTGGTGGGCACGTTCCCATCGTACGTTGGGAACGTGCCCACCAGTGAATCGGGCCGCTCGGCGGGCCACCAGGTCCGCATTCCGGTGCGTCGGCACCGTCGCTGGGGAGGACACCATGAGCAGGAATCAGAAGCTGTTGCGTACAAGAATTACGGGCGCTGTCTCCGCAGTTGCCGCTCTCGGCCTGATCGTCGGCTGCAGCGGCGGCGGCGGTGACTCCGGCACCGGCGGCGGCGTCAAGGACGGCAAGGTCACCATCACCATGGGCCTCTTCGGCGTCATGGGGTACAAGGAGACCGGTCTGCTGGACCGCTACATGAAGGAGAACCCGAACGTCACGATCAAGGCCGAGGTGGCCGGTGACGAGCAGACCTACTACACGGCCCTGCAGACCCACCTGGCGGCCGGCAGCGGCCTGAAGGACATCCAGGGCATAGAGATCGGGCGGGCCAAGGAGCTCGTCGACACCCAGGCGGACAAGTTCGTCGACCTCGCCGGCGTACCCGGCATCGACCACTACCTGCCCTGGAAGCTCAGCCAGGTCACCACCCCGGACAAGAAGCTCATCGGGCTCGGCACCGACATCGGCCCGATGGCCGTCTGCTACCGCAAGGACCTGTTCGAGCAGGCCGGACTGCCCACGGACCGCAACGAGGTCGCCAAGCTGTGGGCGGGCGACTGGTCGAAGTACGTCCAGGCGGGCAAGGACTTCAAGGCCGGCTTCAAGGGCGACGGCGTCGCCTTCATGGACAGCGCCAGCGGCCTGTTCAACGCGATGATCTACGGCAACTCCGAGCAGTTCTACGACAAGGACGGAAAGCTGATCTACCGCGACAGCCCCACCGTCACCGGAGCGTGGGACCTCGCCTCGCAGGCCGCGACCTCGGGACTGACCGCCAAACTGCGCCAGTTCCAGCCCGGATGGGACCCGGGCCTGGCCAACAGCACCTTCGCCACCACCGTCTGCCCGGCGTGGATGCTCGGCCACATCACGGAGAAGGCCGGACCGAAGAACAAGGGCAAGTGGGACGTCGCCAAGGCCCCGAAGGGCGCCAACTGGGGCGGCTCCTTCCTCGGCGTGATGGAGCAGAGCCCCGTCAAGGAAGAGGCCAAGAAGCTGGTCGCCTGGCTGACCGCGCCCGAGCAGCAGGAGTTCGTCTTCCAGAAGCTCGGCAACTTCCCCTCCTCGCAGAAGGCGCTGACGTCGCCGGCCGTGACCGGGGCGAAGCAGGAGTACTTCGGCAACGCGCCCATCGGCGAGATCTTCGGCGCCGCGGCCCAGGAGATCCCCGACGAGCAGGTCCTCGGACGCAAGGACGGCACGATCAAGGACATCTTCTCGCAGGGCCTGACGCTGATCGAGTCCCAGAACAAGAGCCCGGAAGAGGCCTGGAAGACCACGGACGAGCGGATCGAGAAGGCCACCGGCTGAGTCCGCCCCCCTCCACCCCGGTGACCGCGCCGCCCGGTCGGGCACGCGGTCACCGGGACCCTGGGGCCCCTCGTTCGGATCTTGCCGGGCCCGCGTGCCCCGGCACCGCACCTCGCTGCGTTGCCGGCAGTCGCCGACGCTCCGCGGGACTCCCTGCTCCGCCTTGCGATGCACGGCACCGGACCCCGCTCGCTGATCCGGCCTGATCCGAACGACAGACCCCGGCCCTCCACCTCCAGGCCTCACAGGAAGGCTGTCCCCGTGGCCGCTTCCACCCCCGTCGCGCCGGCCGGCGGACCCGCCGGCAAGCACCCGGCGCCCGGCGCACCCGAAGACAGCGCGCCCCCGCGCCGGCGCGCCCTGCTCCACCGGCTGGACGTGCGCGGCGCGCCCTACGCCTTCGTCGCCCCGTTCTTCATCGTCTTCGCCGCCTTCAGCTTCTACCCGCTGGTCTACACCTCGTGGATCTCCCTGCACCGCGTCGAGCTCGCCACCATGAACGTCATGGAGTGGGTGGCGTTCGACAACTACGTCGCGCTGTGGGAGGACGAACGCTTCTGGAACGCCGTCGGCAACACCATCACCCTCGGCGTGATCTCCACCGTGCCGCAGCTGCTGATGGCCCTCGGTCTCGCCCACCTGCTCAACTACCGTATGCGCGGCTCGACCTTCTTCCGGGTCGCCGCCCTCACCCCGTACGCCACCTCCGTCGGCGCGGCCGCGCTCGTGTTCACCATGCTCTTCGAACGCGACTTCGGCATGATCAACTGGATGCTGGGCCTGTTCGGCTTCGACAACGTCGACTTCGAGAACAACAAGTGGGCCGCCCAGATCGCCATCTCGACGATCGTGATCTGGCGGTGGACCGGCTACAACGCACTGCTCTACCTCGCCGCCATGCAGGCCGTCCCGCGCGAGCGCTACGAAGCGGCCGCCATCGACGGCGCCTCACGCTGGCAGCAGTTCCTCACCGTCACCGTCCCCGGCATCCGCTCCACCATCGTCTTCACCATCGTGCTGTCGACGATCGGCGCGACCCAGCTGTTCGGCGAGCCCCTGATCTTCGGACAGGGCCCCAACGGCATCACCGGCGGCGCCGACAACCAGTACCAGACCCTCGGACTGCTGCTCTACGAGGAGGGCTGGAAGAACTACCAGATGGGCCGGGCCGCGACCGTCGCGTGGGTGATGTTCCTCCTGCTGGTCCTCGTGTTCGTCATCCAGCGCGTCGTCAGGCGCGCCGCGTCCCGCAGGTCCGCACCGACCAGGAGCACCGCATCATGACCACCGACAGCCTCCCGGCCCGGGCCGAGCCCAGGCCCGGTGACGTGCAGAAATCGACCGGCCGGACACGCCGCCGCCCGACGCTGCGCATACGGGCCGGCCGTCAGCACCACGCGGGCCCGCTCGCCTACGTGCTCCTCGCGATCGCGGCCCTCACCTCGCTCTTCCCGCTGTACTGGACGATGGTGGCGGCCTCGACCGACAACACGCGCGTCACCCAGACACCGCCGCCGCTGCTGCCCGGGCCGAACCTGTTCGAGAACCTGGCCCGGGCCTGGGACGAGGCCGCCATGGGCAAGGCGATGATCAACAGCCTGATCGTCGCCGGCTGCATCGCCCTGGCCACGGTGCTCTTCGCCACCCTGGCCGGGTTCGCCTTCGCCAAGCTGCGGTTCAAGGCACGCAACGTCCTGCTGATGCTGGTCATCGGCACGATGATGGTGCCGCCCCAACTCAGCGTCGTACCGCTGTTCATGATGATGAGCGACCTGGGCTGGGGGCAGAAACTGCCCGCCGTCATCTTCCCCACCCTGGTCAGCGCCGTCGGCGTGTTCTTCATGCGCCAGTACCTCGCCGAGGCCCTGCCCGACGAACTCGTCGAGGCGGGCCGGGTGGACGGCGCCCACTCGCTCCGCATCTTCTGGAGCATCGTTCTGCCGATCGCCAGGCCCGCGATGTCGGTCCTGTTCATGATCACATTCGTGCACGCCTGGAACGACTTCTTCTGGCCGTTCATCGCCCTGGACATGAGCAACCCGACGGTCCCCGTCGCGCTCACCCAGCTCAGCGCCGGATACATCCGCGACCAGTCACTGATCATGGCCGGCGCCCTCCTGGGCACACTGCCGCTCCTGGCGATGTTCGTCGTCTTCGGCCGGCAGATCGTCGGCGGCATCATGCAGGGCGCCGTCAAGGGCTGAGCCCCGTCAAGGCGTTGAACACCCTCGAGCGCCTTCGAGCGCCGACGAGCCCTCTCCCTTCTCCTCACCCCTCCTCACTTCCTCTCCCGCTCACCGGAAGGACCCCCGTGACCACCGCAACCCGGCACGTCGCCCCCGCCGCCCAGGCGCCCGCCACCCGCACCTTCCCGCAGGGCTTCCTGTGGGGCACGGCGACCGCCGCGTACCAGATCGAGGGAGCAGCCGCGCTGGACGGCCGCACCCCTTCCATCTGGGACACCTACGCCCGCACCCCGGGCAAGGTCCGCAACGGCGACACCGGCGACATCGCCACCGACCACTACCACCGCTGGCGCGAGGACGTCGCCATCATGGCCGACCTCGGCGTCGGCGCCTACCGGTTCTCCATCGCCTGGCCGCGCGTACAGCCCACCGGCCGCGGCCCGGCGGTACAGAAGGGACTGGACTTCTACCGCCGCCTCACCGACGAACTGCTCGACAAGGGCATCCAGCCCGTCGCCACCCTCTACCACTGGGACCTGCCGCAGGAACTCGAGGACGCCGGCGGCTGGCCCGAGCGGGCCACCGCCGACCGGTTCGCCCAGTACGCCGCACTCGCCGCCGACGCCCTGGGCGACCGGGTGCACACCTGGACCACGCTCAACGAGCCCTGGTGCAGCGCCTTCCTCGGCTACGGCTCCGGTGTGCACGCACCCGGCCGCACCGAGCCGGTCGCCGCCCTGCGCGCCGCCCACCACCTCAACCTCGCGCACGGCAAGGCGGTCCAGGCACTGCGCGCCAACCTGCCCGCCGCCGCGCAGGTGTCCGTCACCCTCAACATCCACCACGTCCGCCCGCTCACCACGGCGGAGCCCGACGTGGACGCCGCGCGCCGCATCGACGCCCTCGCCAACCGCGTCTTCACCGGACCGATGTTCGAGGGCGCCTACCCCGCCGACCTGCTGCGCGACACGGCCCACCTCACGGACTGGTCCTTCGTACGCGACGGCGACACCGCCGACATCAAGCAGCGGCTCGACTTCCTGGGCGTCAACTACTACACACCCACACTGGTCTCCGCCGCCGCCGACGGCACACACCACGGCTCCGACGGCCACGGCAGAAGCGACCACAGCCCCTGGCCGGGCGCCGACAACGTGGCCTTCCACCTCCCGCCCGGCAACACCACCGCCATGGGCTGGGCCGTCGACCCGACCGGCATGCACGACCTCCTGCTGCGCCTGAGCGCCGACCTGCCCGGCACACCCCTGGTGATCACCGAGAACGGCGCGGCCTTCGACGACTACGTCGACCCGAGCGGCGAGGTCCGCGACCCGGACCGGATCGCCTACCTCCACGGCCACCTCACCGCGGTCCACCAGGCGATCGAGGCGGGCGTGGACGTACGCGGCTACTTCCTCTGGTCCCTCCTCG
Source organism: Streptomyces pristinaespiralis (assembly GCF_001278075.1). Lineage (GTDB taxonomy): Bacteria > Actinomycetota > Actinomycetes > Streptomycetales > Streptomycetaceae > Streptomyces > Streptomyces pristinaespiralis. Next base: position 8,439,346 of record NZ_CP011340.1, read on the forward strand.
ACAACTTCGAGTGGGGCTACGGCTACAGCAAGCGCTTCGGCACGATCTACGTCGACTACCCCACGGGCAAGCGCATCCCCAAGGCAAGCTCACGCTGGTACGCGAACCTGGCACGCACCAGCACACTCACTCCCCTCGACTGACCCCGGCCCCGCCACGGGCCCCGCTGCCAAGCACCGGGGCCCTGGCACCCGCCCGCCCGACGCCCGCGGACCACGCTCCTCACCTCTCCTGCCGGACCACCAGCGGCGCTGGACGTGCTGCTCGAGGCTCTCGGCATCGGCAGGGAAGCCGTCACCTTCCGCGGCGAGGACAACACGGCCGGACAGGCGCCCGCCTCCACGACCTCACCGGGCCACGCAACGCACCGAACCGCTCACCAGCTGTCACCACCCAGCCCATCGGCCGCTCAGCAAGCCGCTGCGCCACCCACGGGAGACCACCACCGGCCGCACGGCCCCGGCCGGGGGCGGCCCCGCCGCGCCCCGGCCGGTCGGCCGTCCCGGATCAGGTCACCGGTTCGGGTGCAGGACGACCTTGGTGTAGCCCTCGACGCGCTTGTCGAACTTCTCGTACGCCGACGGTGCCTCGTCGAGCGACAGCTCGTGCGACACGACGAAGCCGGGCCGCGCCCGGCCCTCGATGATCATGTCGCGCAGCTGCCGGTTGTAGCGCTTGACGTTGCACTGGCCGGTGCCCAGGCGCAGTCCCTTCTCGAAGAGCCTGCCGATCGCCACGAGCAGCATGCCCTTCTTGGCCTGCTCGTCCGGCCCGCCGGGGTCGGCCGGCACGTACAGGCCAGGGATGCCGAGCGCTCCGGTCGGCCGGACCGTCTCGACGAGCGAGTTCAGGACGGTCGCCGGCTCCTCGCGCTCCTCGCCGCGTGCCTGGGACTGGGCCTGGTAGCCCACCGCGTCGATGCCCTTGTCGGTGCCTTCTCCCGCGGTCTGGTCCTTGATCTGCTCCACCGGACTGCCCTCGGTGAAGTTGACCGGGATCGCGCCGATCTCTTCGGCCTTCTGCAGCCGCTCGGTCACCCGGTCGACGACGAACACCTTCTTGGCGCCGCGCAGCATCGCGGAGTAGGCGGCCATCAGCCCGACGGGCCCGCCGCCGTACACCGCCACGCTCTCGCCCGGACGGACGTCGGCCAGCTCGTTGCCGTGGTAACCGGTGGGGAAGATGTCGGCGAGCAGGACGAAGTCGCTCTCGTGGGCGTCGCCCTCCGGGAGCTTCAGGCAGTTGAAGTCGGCATACGGCACCCGCACGTACTCGGCCTGGCCTCCGCTGTACGGCCCCATCGCGACGTAGCCGTACGCACCGCCGGCGAATCCGGGGTTCACGGTCACGCAGAAGCCCGTGAAGCCGGCCGTGCAGTTCTTGCAGAATCCGCAGGCGACGTTGAAGGGCATGACCACCCGGTCACCCGGCTTGAGGGACGACACGCCGTCCCCGGTCTCCTCGATGATCCCGAGGTTCTCGTGGCCGAAGACGATGCCCGGCTCGGCGGCGGTGCGGCCCTCGTACATGTGCAGGTCGGAACCGCAGATCGCTGTCGACGTCACGCGGACGATCACGTCGTTCGGGTGTTGGATCCCGGGCTTCTCCACTTGCTCGACCGCTACTTCGAACGGCCCCTTGTAGACGACGGCCTTCATGCTCACGCACCTCCGCTCGGCACTGCTGCTTTGCGTGCCTTCGTGCCTTCGTGCCTTCGTGCCTTCGTGCATTCGTGCTCCATCTCATGGTCCGCCCGTTGTTCCGCATGGGACAAATTGGCTACTGTCATTGCGTATGCGTGTATGCGCGGATTGCGCAAGCCGGGGACGAAACCCCCGGAAGACCAGCGGAAACACCAAGAAACCCGCGCGGAAACCCATAGAGGACCGCAGAGACCCGCAGAAAGAGAACCCGAACAGTGATACGACGCCTCGGAACCCTGCTCGTCCCCGTGTCCGGACTGTCCGGCACCACCTACCCGCCGGGAACCGCCGTGTCGATCAACGGCCGCGGGTCGGCCGTCGACGGTTTCGTCGACGGGGACTGGCTCCCCCTCGCCTGGTGGGAATTCGCCGAGAACCGCGGCGAGGACACCGCCGTCGAAGGCTGACCCGCCGCCCGCCTCCCCGCCGCAGGCTCCCCGGAGAGCCCACCCGAGATGCCGACCGCGCCCCTGCGGGAGAGCATGGCCGGGACGCGGCCGTAATCGGCCCGACCATCTGGGCGGGAGGCGCAGAACATGCCGGAACCGACGTCCAAGTCACGTCTCATCGGTGAACTCTCTGCCGAGTTCGCCGGCACCATGATCCTCATCCTCATCGGATGCGGTGTCGTCGCACAGGTCGTCGCAGGCGGTGCGCTGACCGACGGCGCACTGGGCGACCACGACAGCATCGCCTGGGCCTGGGGCCTGGGCGTCGTCCTGGGCGTCTACGTGGCGGCAAGGATCAGCGGCGCCCACATCAACCCCGCGGTGACCCTCGCCCTGGCGGCCTTCAAAGGCTTCCCGTGGCGCAAGGTCCTGCCGTACGCCCTGGCCCAGACCGCGGGCGCCTTCGTGGCCGCCCTGCTGGTGCGCTGGAACTACAGCGAGGTGCTGGCCAAGGCCGACCCCGGCCACACCGACAAGACGGAGATCGTCTTCTCCACCCTGCCGGGCAACGGCGGACTCCCGATCAGCCAGTTCGGCGCCTTCCGTGACCAGATCATCGGCACCGCCCTGCTGGTACTGCTCGTCTTCGCCGTCACCGACCTGCTCAACACACCGCCGGGCGCGAATCTCGCCCCCTTCATCATCGGCCTGATCGTCGTCGCCATCGGCATGGCCTGGGGAACCAACGCCGGCTACGCGATCAACCCCGCCCGTGACCTCGGACCCCGCCTGGCGGCATTCCTGACGGGCTACGGAGGCGCCTGGCGAGATCAGTACGGCGACCTCTACTTCTGGGTGCCCATCGCCGGCCCCCTGATCGGCGGCCTGGTCGGAGCGCTGCTCTACCGCCTGCTGATCAGCCGCTTCCTGCCCGTCGCCGAACAGGAACCCGGCCGGGTGCCCGCGCCGGACAAGTGACCGGACGAGTGACCGGACGAGTGAGAGGCCAGCCATGCCCGAGTTCGTCGGTGCGGTGGACCAAGGCACCACCAGCACCCGCTTCATGATCTTCGACCACGACGGCAACGAGGTCGCACGCCACCAGCTCGAACACGAACAGATCTTCCCGCGCTCCGGCTGGGTCGAACACGACCCCGTGGAAATCTGGGAACGCACCAACTCCACGATGCAGAACGCCGTCCGGCAAGGCGCCCTGTCCGCAGCCGATCTGGCGGCCATCGGAATCACCAACCAGCGTGAGACCACCGTCATCTGGGACCCCCACACCGGCCAGCCCCACTACAACGCCATCGTCTGGCAGGACACCCGCACCGACTCCATAGCCGCCGCCCTCGAGCGGGAACACGGAGAACTCATCCGGCGCAAGACAGGCCTGCCGCCGGCGACCTACTTCTCCGGCGGCAAGATCAAATGGATCCTGGAGAACGTCGACGGCGTCCGCCAGGCCGCAGAGAACGGCCGGGCCGTCTTCGGCAACACCGACGCCTGGGTCCTGTGGAACCTCACCGGCGGCCCCAACGGCGGCATCCACGCCACGGACGTCACCAACGCCAGCCGGACCATGCTGATGAACCTCGAGACCCTCGACTGGGACGACGAACTCCTCGACATCTTCGGCATCCCACGCGCCATGCTCCCGGCCATCAACCCCTCCTCGCACCCCGAGGCGTTCGGGACCACCCGCACCACCCGCCCGCTGCGCACCGCCGTACCCATCACCGGCGTCCTCGGGGACCAGCAGGCGGCCACCGTCGGCCAGGTCTGCTTCCGCCCCGGCGAAGCCAAGAACACCTACGGCACCGGAAACTTCCTGGTCCTCAACACGGGCACGGAGATCGTCCGGTCCCGCAGCGGCCTGCTGACCACACTGGCCTACCAGTTCGGCGACGAACCGGCCGTGTACGCGCTGGAAGGATCCATCGCCGTCACCGGCTCCGCCGTCCAGTGGCTCCGCGACCAGATGCACATCATCAGCTCCTCCTCCGAGGTGGAGGCACTGGCCCGACAGGCACAGGACAACGGCGGCATCTACTTCGTCCCCGCCTTCTCCGGCCTGTTCGCCCCGTACTGGCGCTCCGACGCCCGCGGCGCCATCGTCGGCCTCGCCCGCTTCCACACCAACGCACACCTGGCCCGAGCGACCCTCGAAGCCATCTGCTACCAGAGCCGCGACGTCGCCGAAGCGATGGCACAGGACTCCGGCGTCGCCCTCGACGTCCTGCGGGTCGACGGCGGCGTCACCGCCAACGACCTGTGCATGCAGATCCAGGCCGATGTCCTCGGCGTACCGGTCAGCCGCCCCGTCGTGGCCGAGACCACCGCCCTCGGCGCCGCCTACGCGGCCGGACTCGCCACCGGCTTCTGGCAGAACACCGACGAACTCCGCTCCCACTGGCACGAGTCCAAGCGGTGGGAGCCCCAATGGAGCGACGAGGAACGGGAAAAGGGCTACGCGGGCTGGAAGAAGGCCGTGGAACGCAGCCTCGACTGGGTCGACGTCGAATAACCGAACCGGACGACGGAGCGCCTGCGAAATGCCACCACGCCAAGAGGGCACCCGGCCGGCGATCAGGCCGGGCTGCCCTCGGCTCGCCGGACGAGGCTAGGCCGGCGGATCGGGACGGCGGCGTACGTCCGCGTACACGCGCGCTCTGACTCCCGCCTCACCCGGCGTGCGCCATACCGGCGTGACACCGGAGGTGACCCACTGCTGCTGGAGACCGTCCAACACGGCGCGGACGGTGTCCTCGTCGGCGGCAGTGATGTCCAGGACCACGAGACCCGGCTCGGCGATGTTCTGCTCATCGATCTGCATGCCGGTCCCGACGGCTGCGTCAGGCCGTCCGGTTCGCCGGCCGGAGCAGAAGCATCCGTACGAGGGAGCCCCGTCGGCGACTCACCGGGGCTCCGGTCGCGCGAACCGCACCCGGGGCCGTAGACAGGGAGGAGCAGCTGCGTCCGCCGACAGGACCGGGCGGGCTGCGCCCCGGTCCGGGGAGCCGTGCCGTCCCGAGCGGCACGGCTCCCCGCCGGGACACAGCGCCCTCACCCCCACCACGCCCAGCTCCCCACCACAGATGAACGGCGTGGCTCAGCGCCCGACGCCCGCCCCGTAAAGATCGAGCGTCCCCATGTCGTTGCAGCTCACATCGCGCAGCCCGCACTCCTCACCCGGGTTCCGCACCCCGTCCGCGCGCAACTGGGCGACCACCAGGCGCGCGGCCCGTTCGGCGGACTCCTCGGCCGCCTCAGGGAATCGGGCACTCCACTGCCAACGTTCGCGGTGCTGCCAGCCGATCTCCCGCATCGCCGCCGCCTTCTCGGCGGAGTCCTCCTCGGCACGGTCCGCACGGTAGGCCCGCAGACCCTCCTCGGGATCGAACCCGAGCCGCACGCTGTCACGGCCGTTGTGGGTGATCACAAAACCCGTCCAGTTCAGACCGACCTGCGGCGGCAGGTGCTCCACGAACGAACCCAGCAACACCGTGAGCGCATCCTGCAGGTGGTCCAGGCTCGGTGCCAGCCGGCCACCCGGAAACACGTCGGGCCCCCACCCCGGACCGCCGCGGTCCAGCTGCCACAGATACGGCAGGTGCCGGAAGTCCGACGGCTCGTCCGCGCTCCACGGCCCGCCCCACTTGAACGTGCGGTGCTCCTCCTCCTCCGACTCCCCGGTGTCGTGCACCTCCAGCACCACACCCGCGCGGTCCCCGGTGAGAAGCAGCAACCGCCGCTCGTTCCGCCACCGCACTCCCGGCCCCTCGGCCGAACCACCGTGCAGCGTGGGAAGACCGATACGGCCGACAACAGCGTCGTAGACCTCACCGAACGCCGCCCTGCGCCGGGCGAGCGTCGCGCCGGGCCCGTAGGACAGCACCCGCTCCCGCTCACCGGGCCTGCCACCGTCGTGCAACGCCTCGGCGATCTCCGCCGCGGCACCATGCAGCGGCGAGAGGGGGTGCACCGCAAGCCGGCTGGCCCGCCGGCTGCTCTGGAAGATCACGGTGTGGCGCTCCCCGCGCCAGCGCAGCCCGGGGGCACCACCGCAGTCCTCGTACCGCACCGGCTCGCCGACCCCCGCAAGCGCCTCCGCGAGAGCGGCGATGCGAGAGGCGGCCGCACCCCCCGGCGACGGCCGGTAGGAGTGATCCAGCAGATGCACCTGCCCGTAGGTGTACCGCGTGGAGTCGAAACCGAGCTTGCCCGCCTCGAGCACCAGCTGCGTGCCGGGCCGGCCAGGAGTGACCACCACCTGGCCGTCGTACACCTTCCCCTGCTCCCACCCCGGACGGGACGCCACCAGCTCCCTGACCGTGGCCAGCTCCCAGTCACCGAAGTCCGCCTCCAGCAGCTCGGCCACCGTGTGGACGGCGTCGTCGTAAGTGTCGTGATTGTCGCGTGACGGGCTGTCAGTCATGGGCAGATCGTGGCACGCGGCACCGACACCGGCTGCGGCGGACCCCGCGATCCACCGGACGGCACACCAACCGCGTTCCGCTGCACGGTCATCCTCCGGTCGCACCACTGCGCCGGCCGTCAAGCGGAGCGCGTTCAGCCCCCAGCACGATCCTCACAGGCCCACCTGACTGGGATCTTCATGACCCAACGGGCCGAACAGCAGGCCACCCAAGCGAGGACCGCACATGCCACGACTCCTGCACGCCGACAAACCGCCACCGCCCCTCGGACGATTCCACGCCACATGGCGGACCGCCCACGAGCCCGTAGCCGGAGTGTCACGGCGCATCCAACTCCTCGCCTACGCCGTTCCGTTGGCCGTCCTTCCCTCCAGCATCTGGCGACTCCCGGCCGCGTTCGACGGCGGTCCCGGACCCGGCGAACGGGCGTACGTCGTCTCCCTGTCGATCCTGTCCGAAGCCTTCGCGTTCACCGCGATCGGCCTGATCGCCCGCTGGGGCGAGGTGTTCCCGCGCTGGATCCCGGTCCTGCGCGGCCGCCGGGTCCCGCGGACAGCAGCGGCCCTCCCCGCTGCCACCGGGGCCGTGATCCTCACCCTCCTGTTCACCCTCCTGTTCACCGTCTCCGAAATCAGGGGCACCACCATCCGAGGCGGCGACCAGCCGGCCGACTTCCCCAGCCGGGCCGGCGGCTGGGAATCCGCCTGGTTCTATATCTGCTACGCGCCGCTGACCCTGTGGGGGCCACTGCTGGCCGTGCTGACCGTCGCCTACTGGAAGCGCCGTTCCACCGCCCGGAGAAGACCCGCGACGGCATGAGGGCCGGCGTCTCGGCACACGAACCCGAAGGAGCACACCATGACCCGCGCCGCAGGGGACACCAGCGCCCACCACTACGACCGGCTCCTCGCCGAGCGCCACAGCTACCCCAAGCTGCGGCTCGCGTCCTCCTGGCTGGTCGCACAGTGCCGGACGGCGGGACTGGAGGCCCGCCACGACGCCGCAGACTCCACGGGGATGCGGGTGCTCCACGCGGTGAAACCCTGACGGGCGTTCACCCCTCCCCAACGAAACGACCGTGGCAGCCACGGCCGCACAGCACGAGCAGCGCGAACGGAGACGGGCGGACATGAGCGATCCCACCAGAAGAGCAGAACTGTTCGGCGGCGCCGACAACGATCGCCGGTTCACCGGCCCGACGACCGGCGACGAACGACTGATGCTCGTCGATGTCCTCGGCGCCCAGCGCGCCACGCTGCAGTTGAAGTGCTCCGGCCTGGGACCGGAGGTGTCCCTGCGGTCCGTGGAGCCCTCCACGCTCTCGCTCCTCGGCCTGGTCCGGCACCTCGCCGACGTCGAACGCCGCTGGTTCCGGCGGGTCCTTGCCGCCCACGACGCACCGGCCCTCTTCTCCTCGCCCGCGGACCCCGACGGAGACTTCGACGGCGCCACGGACGATCCCGGGACGGTCGCCGCGGCGTGGGAGACATGGCGGACCGAGGTGGCCTTCGCCGAACGGTTCGTCACCGAGGCCCCCGACCTGGACGTCGAAGGAGAGGACCCCTGGCGCGGCACGGTGTCGCTGCGCTGGGTACTCATCCACATGATCGAGGAGTACGCCCGCCACAACGGCCACGCCGACCTGCTCCGCGAACGCATCGACGGAGCGGCCGGCCTATGACCCCACAGCCATGCCCCCTCCGGCCCCGTGGAGCCCGGCTCCTGCATGCCCAGGAGCTCACCCGCAAGCACATCAAGCCCGCGCGGGCGCGCACGCGATCCAGCTCACCGAACCACTCAAGGGCGTAGAGACCTTCGAGCCCGACCGGCAGCTGAAACTCACACAACCGCGGCCTCACCCGTCCCCAGAAACGGACATCAACTCGCGACCCCCACCGAGGGCCGTTTCACCCCGTCAGGATTCTCCAGGTTTCTCAAAGCGGTTGAAGCCGGCGAGGCGGGGCGAGACGGAGAAGGGGAACGAGCCGCCGTCGGGAGTCTTGAGAGCCGCCACGATGTCCGCGTCCGGATGGCCGAATACCTCGAAGTGCTGCACGGTGCAGTGCTCCATAACCTCCCGGATGTACGGGTCAGACAGCCGCCAGTGGGTGCGGATGGAATCGGAGTCCCGGTAGAGCTGGAAGCTGTACGCCAGCATCCGCTCCTCATCGACGAAGACCTCCACCATGAGCTGGGGGCCGTTCTCTTGAGCAAATGCCACCGCGCGCGCGATGGCGTGCCGAAAGCCGTCGAGCCGGCCGTCGGTGATGCGCATGGTGTTGCGGAAAAGAATGGTGCCACTGTTTGTGATCTCCATACCCCGAGTGTCGTACCTCATCCGAACTTGAGGTCAAGAGCCTGTTCCGCCGGCGCTCGTTCGCTCCCCGGACGAGCTGACCGGACTGGTCGGTCCGCACACGGACTCCTTGGAGAGCACCTCTGAGCTTCCTCAAATGCGCCGTCACACGGTGGCATGCGGGGGACGCTGACTTCGAACCAAGCAATGAGCCTGCGGTTGTCCGCAGGCCCCTGAGGGCTGAGACGAGGTGGCACCAGTGGAATTGTGGGTCGCAATCAGCGGTTTCGCGGCGGTTATTGTGCTCTATGGCGTGATCCAGTGGGCCATCGACGTGCGGCGCGAGCGCGACCATGGCAGTAACAGTCACTGGCAGACGCCCGTCGGCCCGGCCGACCACGCCGGTGGAGCATCGGGTCAGACATTCTCCATGGGCGACGGGGGCGGAGAGAGCCCGTCATGAGGAGGACCGCCTTCCGGCCGGCCACCGCCCGCCGGTAGACGCCAAGCAGGAACACCGTCCCCCGGCGGCAGGCTCCACTCGCTGCCGTATGACCACACCCCCGACGTCATCCCTGGCCGGCAAGGACATCTGCTGCACACTTCCGCCTCGGGGTCCGCCCGGCGGCCGAGGGACCAGGCGGGCGGGATGCCACCAGCTCGAGGCGCCAGATGGTCGGCTCCGGCTGCTCGATCATCGGCGGGAAATGGCTGAGCTTTCCCTGTGACGACCCAGGATGAGTACCCGAGAGTCTGCTTGAGAGTCGAAAGGTGCGCTCCACGTCGAACCGGCGAAGGAACGCCTGCCAACAGCGGTCGACGCGTCCTGAGGATCGGCGCCGGTGCCCGACCACCACAGCCAGACAGGCTCATTCACGCCGCCGCTGGGCAGTTTCTCGACCGACAGGCGGATCACGGTGTGCCCTCGATGATCGGCAGCGGTCCTTCGTGATCGCCCCATGCCGCCCGGCGGGTGAGCCGGGGATGCAGCCGGCCCCCCGCTTGCGCCGTCGCGGTCCGCTGAAGTTGCCTCACCCGCGACGTTGCGCGCGAGTTTGCGGCCATCACCACCAAGCAGATCACGCCAAGTATGGCTGAACTGCTCATCTGGTGGTCTCCACTCGACCGCGGGGTCGGGTTCCTGGACGTTGGAGTGACCATGTCGGCGTGTCGTCATACCGTGCGCACCACGACATGTCCGGGTGTGCGGGTTCAACGCCCGTCGAGCCGCCACAGGTAGAGGAGCGTCTGGTCCTGGGAGACCGTGTACCAGGTGCCGTGGCCCGCCCCACGAGCGCTCCCGTGGACGGGGAAGGGGTAGGCGATCCGGCCGCGCAGCGTCATGGTGGCTGGGTCGACGAGCCAGTGGCGGGGGTCGCCCATGTCGTACCCGGTGCCCACGACAGCGGCGTCGTCGTGAGGGAAGGCCGCCTCGTAGTCCCAGCGCGCGTGGTCGTCGCCCGAGGGCGGCGGTACCGCGTCCGCGGCGGCGAGTCGCCGCAGCTCCTCGCCGTCCTCCTTCTGGAGGAGGTAGAGGCACCACTGCCCCGGATCCGTGGCCAGGAGGTGGCGGCCGGACGGGCTCACGGCGAGGAGCACCTGCTCGTCGAGTCGCCGTACGGAGAGCGTCCGGCCGTCCCAGCGCCCCCACAAGGCGGGTGAGTCCTCGTCACCCTCGCCGACGGTCAGGCCCATGTACGCGGGGTCTGGGTGGGGGGTGGGGAACGAAGACCCTACCGTCCCCGTCCCGACCCGGCCCAGGACCGTGCCGTCGGCGGGGTCCAGGACCAGCCACTCCTCCAGGTCTTCCCCCGAGTCGCTGCGGACGTGCGCCCAGAGGAGCTTGCCGTCGGGGGAGAAAGCAGCCGAACCGTGGTCGGCGTAGCGGTGGTTGCGGTCGTCGGCGTATTCGACGAAGGAGGTGTGGGGCTCTGCGCACACGGTGGAGGACCAGCAGCCATGCCGGACCTCCCACAGCACGGCACCCGCACGGTCCACTGCCCGCAGCGCGTGCACGCCGGCGAACACGGCCACGTCCCCCGCCGGAGAGACCGTCACCGAGCCGAATCCACGTGGCCACGGCGCGGGGAAGCGGACCTCCGGCCCGTTTTGGTCCAGGTCGCGGACGGCTACCTCGGTGTCGCCGCGCTGCACCAGAAGCCGGTGGCCGGGCCCGCACAGCACGTGCGGGGCGTCCGCCGACGCAGGGCTCAGCAGTGCGGGGCGTCCGCCGACGCAGGGCTCAGCAGTGCGGGGAGGGTGGCGAGGAGACGGGCGGAGACAGGCACGGAACTGGACCCCCACGGACGGCATGGACGCTGTGTGTGGGATGGTTCCACAGCTCGAAACAGGCGTCCGGAGGGGAGCCCACCAGGTGGCCGAGGAGAACGGCTCGGGGCGGTACACCCCTCACTGGGTGCGCCCCGGCCATTGGGCTCAGAACGGCACGCTCGACCTGCCCACGGCGGACGCACGCGAGGTGGCCGACTGGCCCGCGCCGGTACGGGAGGCGTTGGAGGTGGCCCGCAGGTACGGGCTGCCGCACGGGGACACGATGTGTCTGCCGGTGCCCGGCTCGGCGCCCTTCTCGCGTGTGGCCGGCCGTTTCTGGAGTCTCGGACTGACCGATACATGGCCCGCTCCCGAGTACGTCCTCGACGAGACGGGCCGTGTGTGGGTGCTCGCGGAAGGCGTCGACCCCGCCAAGCGGTTCGTCAACTCATCCATGATCGATTTCCTCGACGCGCTCGCCGCCTGGGAGTACCGCTGCGAACACGTCGACGACTTCGACGACTTGGAGCCGCCGGACGACTACGGAGGCGACGACGACCCCGCCGGGGAGGCCCGGGTCGCCTTCGGGATGGAAATCCGGGACCGCCTGCGGGAGCTCGACCCGCCCGCATTCGAGATGGACACCTGGTGGGACCGGGTCTACGAGGAGGTGGGATACGACGCGATCTGACGGGCAATCGCCATAGCGAGATCGAAATTTTCGAATTGCCTCGCAAGATGATCGTGCTTCCGTAACCCTCCGCGACCGCTCCCCAAGATCTGTGCCAGAACCCCCACATCGGGAGGCACCGCAGCCCGGCCCCGGTCGATTCACGTGTGCCTGACGAGGAAAACAGGTCAGTGTTGGCGAGAGGGATGGCGTGATCCAACGCTCGTCCGCATCAAGAGAGAGCGCTGGTGACGACTTCGGCCGACTCGTCAGCCGACTCGGAGGTCAGACGGTAGAACCCCTGAAGACTGACCGAGCGCTCGAGACGGCCATCCACCACGTGCTTCAGGCTGCGGGTCTGTCCTCGGCGGTTACGCCAGGTAGGCCTCGCAAGCAGTTCGCCGGGGATCGGCACATCGAAGCGTACGGGCGTCGCGTCCACATGGACTGCCACGGCGCCGCAGCCATCGGCACCGAGCATCGACCAGTCGCCGTGCCCGGAGTACGCCGGGTCTTCCCATGTTGCGGGGGGAGTGCCACAGCAGGCGCGCCGCTCCAAGTCGATCACCCGCAGCCGGCTCACCAGGAACACCTCGCACCGGTTGACGTGCAGCGCGTACACCTCGTCCCCAGCACGCGCACCCGTCCACGCGGGCAGGGAGGAATGAATGCCGCTGAAGGCGACCGGCGGTCGCTCGCCCACGCGGCCCGCCTTGCGCAGAGCCCGGCACGTGTCATGGGTCCACAAGACGGTGAAGGCATCAGACATGCCGTGATCGTATGAACGGAGGCTGACAGCCTCCCGCCTCACGGAATCTTCTACTCCCGCCCCGGCTCCGCCGCCCCAGCCGGACTTCGTCGACGCCTTCACCAGCACGACGATGATCGGAACCGAGAAGAAGAGCGACACCAACCCCACGCTCAACAAGGCGATGCGGCCGCAGGGGAACACCGTGACCGGCTGAGACGTCGGGCCCGGCCCTCCCACCGCAGGACCGGGCCCGAGCGGGGTCCTGCACATGGATCACGCCCGCGCGCTGCCTCACCAGCGGTTGGCCCCGCTGGACGAGCGCCTGGCCGGCACGGTGGCCAGGCCCGTCGTCCTGCCCGAAACGATCGTCGTCGACCGGGGCCGGCCACGGTCCGCGTCTTGCACGTTTGCCCGGGGAGCGCGGTGGAAGAGTCGCCCCCGAGACCGTCCGGCCGAGTCGCTGGCGGGACGGCCGATTCTCCTCGACGTCCTGAACAGAACAGGAGCCCGCCGTTGCGCCTCTACGCCGAGATCCCCGCACGCCGGAACCGCCAGGTGCTCGTGGACCTGATCGCCGTGGCCCTGATCGCCCTCACGGTGTGGGCGGCATTCTTCGTCCGCGACATGATCATGCTGCTCGCCGAGCCGGGGCGGAAGGTCGAGAGCTCCGGAGACGGCCTCGCCGAGGAACTCGGCAACGTCGGGGACGCGGCGTCAGACGTACCGCTCATCGGCGACGTTCTGCAGCAGCCGCTCCAGTCCGCAGCCGACGCCAGTACCGGCTTCGCGGACGCCGGCGCATCGCTCCAGGAGACCGTCGCCCAGGTCGCCGACGTGACGGCCACGGCTCTCATCGTCCTCCCCGTGCTCCTCATCCTGGTTCTGTGGCTCCCCCCGCGCCTGCTCTGGATCCGCCACAGCATGACCGTCCGCCGTCTCGCCGACGCGCCCGGCGGCGCCGACCTGCTCGCCCTGCGCGCCCTCACCGGCTCGCCTGCCGCCCTCGTCAAGCTGCCCACCCCGCCCGGCGGATTCGCCGACGCCTGGCGCCGGGGCGACCAGGAGGCCATCGCCACCCTCAGCGCGGTCGCCCTCGCACACACTGGCCTGCGCCCCTGACGCACGCCTCCCACGGCGAGGGACAGCCGACGCACGGATACAGGTCGGGGGACCGGGGCGCGTCCGGGCCGGCCAGCCCGCCACAAGGTCCTCGGCGACGAAGCTTTCCACGAACTCCCTACGTACTTTGCAGCCCAGTGAGAGCGGCTCATGTCAATGGCCGCCGTTATCGTGCCGGTCGTGGTGGGAACCGAAGACACACGCCTCATCGTGGTCCGCGGCAACAGTGCCTCGGGGAAGTCATCCGTCGCAGCCGGCCTGCGTGAGAAGTTCGGCCGCAACCTCGCGATCGTCGGCCAGGACAACCTGCGTCGGATCGTGCTGCGCGAACGCGACCGGCCCGGGGCTGCGAACATCGGCCTGATCGACCTGACCGCCCGCTACGCCCTGGACAACGGCTTCCACGTCGTCGTGGACGGCATCCTGTACGCCGACCGCTACGGCGCAATGCTCCAGGACCTGCTGCGCGCACACAGTGGCGTCTCCCGCTGCTACTACCTCCACGTGCCCTACCCGGAGACGGTGCTCCGGCACGCGACTAAACCCGATGCCGAGTATCTGCAGCACGTCACCAAGGCTCACCTGCGCGACTGGTACCGGGAGATGGACCTGCTGCCCGACGGCCTGGAAACCGTCATCGACCCGGCCAGCACCCTGTGACGCCTATGAGGTGTGGACCCTGTTTCCCCAGGCAGGGGCGTTCCTGTGAGGTGACCGAGGAACCTGTGCGCCGCTCGTGCCGACGCCGGAATATTGGTGACATCCGGTTACCGGTTGAGCTCCGCGTCCTGGGGGCAGCCCGCTCCGAGGCTCCGTCGCGGACTCAGCGATGCGGTGGGGCGTACTCCGAGGGTTCCGCGGGCTCGCAGCTCGTCCAAATCTGGCAGGTGGACGCCGGGCAGTGTGTCGAGCAGGTCGGCCTGGGCGGCGTGGAGGTGCGCGGGAGTCTCGGGGCCTGTGCCGAGGTTGCGGCGATCGGTCACATGATCATCGTACCGGCGGGCCGCAGGGCTTGTTTCTGAACTCCCAGATGTATGACGATCGTTCGCTACCGTTCGCGGCAGTCTGTATGCGTCTGCAGGGTGGTGAAATGACGACTCGTCCATGGCTCACGGTCCTGGCCTATGTTCTGGTCATCGTCGGCTCGACCATGTTCTTCATGAACGCCGAGGCGCTTTTGAACGGCGACGCCGTCGAGTGTGACGGCAGCCCGATGAGACCCGGTCAGTGGTGTGCGAGCTTCAGCGGCGGCGAAAGCTTCAGCTATGACGAGGAGAAGGAGAACGAAGCCTGGGGGGAACTCGTCGGTTACGCCGGGGTAGGCCTCGGCGCCCTCGGCATCGCCCTCTTCACCAGCCTTTGGATCACCACGCGACGAAGAAACCGATGACGTACTGCCAGCCGTTCGCGCAACGGTCACTGTGACGGCTTCACGAGCGGTGCACCTTCGGCTTGATCCAAGTGCCTCTTTGGGGTTGCTGAGCGAGAGCCCCCGTGGTGGCCGTCACGTCCCGCTGCGGGGACTCTGGCTTGTCTGCGGTGCTGTTGCACCGGAGCTCTGCAGGTCCGGCTCTGCGGGCATCGGCCGGGCCGCCGGTCGGATGGGCGCCTGATGGTGCCTGGCCCGTGGCGCGCCCGTACGGGCGTGATTGCCGCACGGTTCCGGCACTTCGAGGACCGCGACGGCGGCCCGCTGCTCCACGACCATGTGCTGCTGTCGGTCAAAGTCCGCCGCTTGGACGGCCGATGGGGCACCCTGCACACCCGCCCGTTCCTCGAGTACGCCGTCGCGCTGTCCGAGCTCTACAACCAGCGGCTCATGGAAGAGATCTGCGAGCAGTTCGACCTCGCGACCGGGGCCCGGTACCCCCCCCGGGCCTGCGGCCGGTCATGGAACTCGCCGGCATCCCCGAGCAGCTCATCGACTTCACCGCCACCCGCAACACAGCGGCGTGCGTTTCCGGATGCAGGGCCGGATTCGGCCGGGCGGGCCTGCCAGTTGCCCCCATTGAGTGCCCGCTGACCGGCCCGATGACAGACCGCGACCGGCCCAGAGCGCCACGGCATCCGCGGTGGCTGCGCTGTCGCACCCTCACGCCCACCCTGATTCTCGGTGTGCACCTCACCTACGGGCAGGCGGTACATCCCGCAGTACCGTGCTCGGCACTGGACTGCCTGCGCCTGTGCCTTACGTCCATCGCATCCCGATCGCGGACAGCTGCTCCACCCGTTCCGGGGACAGCGTCGTGGCCCGGCTGCGCTGGTTGCTGATCCACGCCCCGAGCCGGAGCTCTCGCTGTTCCTGGTCCTTGCCGAGGATGATCCGTTCGGTGTGTTTGCGTGGCACCTTCAGATGTCCCTCGCGCTCGAAGAACTGCCGGGCCGCGGCGAGGTGCATCGCCCACTTCTCCGCCTGGCTGGTGCGTAGTTTCGGCTTCTCGTCCTCGGTGGCGGG
Source organism: Streptomyces pristinaespiralis (assembly GCF_001278075.1). Taxonomy (GTDB): domain Bacteria; phylum Actinomycetota; class Actinomycetes; order Streptomycetales; family Streptomycetaceae; genus Streptomyces; species Streptomyces pristinaespiralis. The sequence goes on from NZ_CP011340.1 coordinate 8,455,439, forward strand.
TGTGATGCCGAGGACGTGTTCGCACATCCACTGCTGCACGCCGGTGAGCTTGTCGAAGCCGAGCCGCTGCGCACGGACCCACCGCCCGAGGTCCTCGCCCCGGTGTACGACGTCACCCGGCTCGGTGGGCAGTTCGCCGCCGACCTCCTCCAAATGCAGGCGGGTGAGGTGGAAACAGCGCTGCCATTCCACCGACCAGGCCGGGCACCAGGACGGATCGATGTCCTCCAACTGCTCGCGGCGTTCCTCCGACAGGGCGCCGGACCACGACTGGACCGGCAGTCCCTCGGCCTGGCGCTGCTCGAGGTCCTGAGCGCGCCGGGCGGCGGCCCGCTGGTTCTTGAGCCAGATGCCGACCTTGTAGCCCTGGTGGGTGGCGTCCAGCGGGGCCAGGAGATGGCCGTGTTCGGCCGCCCATCCGCGCGCGGCGACCAGGCCTTCCTCCCAGGCGACGTCGAAGTGGGACCAGATCATGCCCAGCCTCTCCAGCTGGGCGATGCGGTCCTCGTCCATGTCGCCGCGGGCGTAAAACCTCCTGGCGTCGGCGGTCCACTGCCCCAGCGGGAAGTTGGCGAGTGACGCCGGCCATCCGACCCCCTCGGCTTCCTCGCCCTCCGGCACGCGGTATGTGAATGGGACGCGGAGGTCGCCGTGTTCGCGGGCGTAGATGACGGCGGCTTCCACGCCGCGCCGCCAGTGCTCGTGCTCGGGGTCGAGGACGCGCAGGTTGATGAACGCAGCCAACTGTGCCGGGTCGCGCGGCGTGGAGAACTTCAGCAGCGCCCGCGCGGGCGCCGACGGCCCACCAGACCCGATCCCCTCGCCTCGGTTCTCCGGGCTCCCGCTGCGGCTCCGGACGCCTGTGACGCGGCTCTGCGCCTGCTGCTCCGCCAGAGCCTCCACGACGCGGGCGTCGTGCGCGCGCAGCGCCTCCAACAGCTTCGCCAACCCGCCGAAGGCCCGCGAGGTGAGCATGTTGTCCGCCGTCTCGCCCGGACCGAGCAGTACCGGCACCACCAGGCTTGCCACCTTGCCCTCGCCCGGCTGCATCCGCAGCGCCCGGCCCACGGCCTGGGCCAGGTCCGGCATCGACCCGCGTACATCCGCCCAGTACACGGAGTCGCAGTTCTTGGTGTCGACGCCCTCGCCCAGGACCTTCACCGAGCACAGGAAGCACTTCTCCACCACGCTGCCGTCGCCTGTGATCCCGGCCGCGAACTCCCCGAGCAGCCGACGGCGGTGGAGCGGCTTGTGGTCGCCGCACAGCCAGTTGGCCCAGATCGTCTTGGGGTACAGCTCCGGGTCGCTGGTGTTCAGCTGCGCGGCGATGTCGGGAAGCCCGGCCGCGAACGCTTCGGCCTCCTTCACCACGTGGTGGAACACCAGCGTCCGGCGGAAGCCCTCCTCTGCGGACGCTGTCACCAGCGCGGTCTGCAGGGCGGCGAGCCGCGCCCCGCGGACCTCGTCCGTACTGAAAGTCTGCGGGGAAGTGTCAGCTGGGCATCGTCATCTAAATGTCAGTGGTGCAGCCTCGGTGACCTGGTAGTTGGCACTGATGGATGGTGCTCACCTGTTGCTGACATGGGTGACGAAAGGCCAGGTCATTCTCACGCCGACTGCTATAGCAGGTGCGGGGTTTGTGCTGGTCGGAGGTGGTGGGCCGTAAGGGAGCGTAGCGAGTTTGCTGGCCATGGCGGTCCTGGTCGTGCACGCTGCCAGGGTTACGGTGCCCGCCTTGGCCGGTCCGGTCGCCTGGCTGTCAGCCCGGCATGATGAAGGAGATCTTGGGGGCCTTCCCGTGACTCGAAGACCACGACGCCGACACCAACACTCAGGAGATCCGCCAGGACCTCGAGCGGGCCCTGGCCCTGCTGGACGACGCGGTCAGCACCTCCAAGCCGACCACCCGCTGTCCCGAGCACCCGGGCGGCCCCGTCGGCCCGGACGCCGCGGACCTGTGTCTGCTGTGCGAGACCCGCCGGCGATCGGGGACGCGCGTACCGAATCCGCGCTCCGCCGGCGGGGAGGACGATGAGGCGTCGGCACGCGTGCCCTCGAGCCACAGGATCCGTGAGGACCAGCCGCAGCCGAGGAAGCGCTGGGTCCCCGAGATGTGGAACGGGCTGGCCTGGCAGATGTGCGGCACTCCCCGCCACAGCGAGCCCGAAGCCGAGCAGTACCTGAGCCGGCTGTACCAGGGTCCGCAGGCAGCGCCGGCCTATCGGCTGGTGTACGCCTTCACCGACCACAGCGTCGTCCGGGTCTGGGGTACCCCGGCGCTCCGCCAGGTCGAACTTTGAACGACCAGCACCCGGGCAGCGAGGCACGCGTCGATCTGGCGGCACTGGCCCTGCGCCGGGCTCGCGAGGACGCCCGGCGGGGCCGCTTCACCGAGCGCGCCCCCGCCGTCCGCCGGCAACGCGTGCGGGGACGGACCCCGCCGGTCCTTCTCGCGCGAGTCCTGCTTGACCTGTTCGCCGTGTCCGAGGCCTCGCCGCTGCCAGCCTGGCATTCGGTGGCCGGCCCCCTGGCCCAGCACGTGGTCCCCACCGACTTCGACTCCGAGACCGGGACGCTCACCCTGGCCGGCCCCTCGGCTGCCTGGCTGACCAACACACGGCTCGTGGCGGACCGGCTGGTGCAAGGGCTCAATGACGTGCTCGGTGCGGGCACGGTGCGCCATATCCGTCTGGTGAAGGAAAACCCCTCCCAGGTTCCTTTGCTGCCCCCGATGCCGGACAGCTTACGTACACCACGACCGGAGCCGACAACTGCGCCGCCCGACCCCGCCATCGAGGCGGCTCTGAACCGACAGGCCCGTCAACTCCCGTGCGAAGCAGACCAACCCCTCCTCCGGTGGGCAGGCCGAAACGGTGATCATGCAGACCCGAGCGTGGCTACTCTGACCTGATGCCGCGTGCTGCGGCCAGCGGGACCTGGGAAACGGACATGGGGGAGAGGGAACCGGGGTGACCATCGACGACAACGACGCCGCACTGCACCATCCGCACGATCTTGAAGCGGAGAAGGGAGTGCTGAGGGCGATGCTGCTGTCCAAGGACGCGATCGCCGACATTGTCGACACCCTCCACGGGCACGACTTCTACCGGCCCGCCCACGATCTGATCTACACGACGATCCTCGACCTGTACGGGCGGGGCGAGACCACCGACCCGCTCGCCGTAGCCGCCCGCCTCACCCAGCAGGGCAGCCTGGAGAAGGCCGGCGGCTCCGCCTACATCACCGCCCTCGTCAACGGGCCTTCCTCTGCTCGGAGCTGGCAGACCAATGCCGACCGCGTACAGAACGCGGCCATGCTGCGCCGAACCAAGATCGCCGCGATCCACATCGAGAACCTGGCCTCCGATGCCGACCTGGACGCCGTGGACCGCATCGCCGACCAGGCGCAAGCCGAGATCTTCGCCGCCACCACCCGGCGCCCCCTGCTACCGCCGGCCAGCCCGCTCGGCGACGTCATGGAGGACACCCTCGACTGGATCGAGGCAACCGGCGGCCGCGACGCAACCCTGCCCGGCGTGCCCACCGGCTTCACCGACCTGGACTCCCTCACCGGCGGACTCCACCCCGGCCAGCTCACCGTCATCGCCGCCCGGCCCGCCATGGGCAAGTCCACCCTCGCCCTCGACTTCGTCCGCTGCGCCAGCATCAAGCACAACCTGCCCAGCGCCGTGTTCTCCCTCGAAGCCGACCGCAACGAGATCGGCATGCGGCTGCTGTCCGCCGAAGCCCGCGTCGCGCTGCACCACATGCGCTCCGGCACCATGACCGACGAGGACTGGACCCGCCTCGCCCGACGGATGCCCGACGTCAGCGCCGCCCCGATCTACATCCAGGACGGCGCCTACTCCAACGTCCACGACCTGCGCGCCCACTGCCGCTACCTGCAGGCCCGGGCAGGCGTTCAGCTCATCGTCGTCGACGCCGTCCACTTGCTCACCTACGGCACCAGACCGCTCGGCTCCCGCTACGAGGAAATCTCCGAGATCGCCCGCTGCCTGAAACTCCTCGCCAAGGAACTCCGCCTGCCGATCGTCGCGATCTCCACCCTCAACCGCAGCCCAGAGCAGCGCACCGACAAGAAACCCATGATCAACGACCTGCGGGACTCCGGCGCCCTCGAGGACAACGCGACCTCGTCATCCTCCTGCACTGCGAGGACGCCTACGAGAAGGACTCCCCCCGCGCCGGCGAGGCCGACTTTATCGTGGCCAAACACCGCCACGGACCCACCGCGACCATCACCGTCGCCTTCCAGGGCCACTACTCCCGCTTCGTCGACATGGCCCAGACCTAACCCCTGCAGCTGTAGGTTCTCAGATCCCGTGTCATTTTCTCAGTCGCGATGTCATGTGACTGGCCGAACTGACACGGACTGAGAATCGCTGGCCACTGCCGTCACTCGTTTGAGGACTCCGTTGCCAGCGGGATACCGCACCGCGGGCAGCCGTTTGCGTGGTCGTCCTGGCAGACGTAGCCGATGGCACCTTCCACGCACCATTCGGCGGCCTCCTCGGACAGCAGGTCGGGCCCGGCAAGGAGCAGCCGACGAAATTCCGTGGTGTCCGCAATGTCGGCCGGCCGGTTGGTGAACCACTTGTCGAACCAAGGCTTGTCCCGGTGTATGCGCCAGTGCGCATTCTCCCGGTCGTCGACAGCCGTAAGGAACCGATCGACGATGCGCCCCCAACTCGGTGCTCCGAACCAGCCGTTGTCGGACGCGCAGAAGGATTCGATCAGAGTTCGCAGGCCGAACTCCTTCTCGGTAAGGCAGTACCTTCGCCCCCATGAGATCGCGACCTGTGCCATCCCCGCGAGTTCTACGCGCGGATCAACCTCGTGTGCCGGGTCGTCAGGGTTGTGGCAGGCCAGCCCGAGCTCGAGCACAGACTGCCCGGTCGGTAGAACCCGGGACGGGTTGACGATCGCGAGACCGAGACCGATCCAGTCGACATGGTCGAACGACAGCATCGAGCGCACGAGTCGGGTGGTTGCCGTGTTGATCCGCATCATTGTGCCGTCGTGCAGCGGACTCTTCCCGGCATGCCAGTTCTCGACGGGTGTGTTGCGCCACACGGCGAGCGTGATGCGGGTGGCAGCGAGCCACAGCAGGGCGTCGTCGTCGAGGTGCCCGAACCGCTTGGCACACTCCTGGGCGCCGTAGGTGATCAACTCTTCCGGTTTCGGCCACCTGTGGCTGTCGGGCCCTTCAGGCCCTTCAGGCGCGTACTCGTAGTCGTCGGCGTACTCGTCGAGGATCGCGCTCAACTCGGCGGCGCTGTAAGCCTCGCTGTACTCGGAGCTGTCCGGCTCCTCGACGGTGTACATGTCGTGGTCCCAGGAGACGTACACGTCGCCCCAGAGTACGACGTCATCGCACTCGCTGGCGTTGTCCGTCACAACCGGCCTGATGGTGATCGGGGCAGTACGCCCGTCGGTTCGCTCGCCGTCCTTCTTGGCTGCCCATGCGGTGATGACCCCGAGCGGCTTCGGAAGGAGAGGGCCGACCTTGGTGATGCTGAACGGCTCGTCGTCGTCATCGGTGTCGAACCGGCTGTTGACGAACGCGACCGCCTCGGAGGGCGTGCTGACGATGGACTGGGTACCACTCTCGTTGTCAACCACTCGCCACAACGCGCTGTTCTTCACGATGCTCTCCGATCGCGGTGAGTGCACCCGGGGCGGGTGCGATGCGCCGGGTCGCTCGGCACTGACTCCAATTATGGGCTGATCAACCCGTCCGTAGTCCCGCAGGCCCTTGTCGGCGACGACGCTCGGGACGTTCGTGTGCAACGAAGGTGTGTGAGTGGGTGGAACGGATGGTTGCCGATGCAGGTTCGTGACGCCCCGGGCCGCGTTGCAGCCTGCTGGCCAGCCTGAGGAAATGACACCGATCTGAGACAGCCGCCTGCCGACACATCGTGAGACTCAAGGGAAATATCCAGGTCACAGGGTCGGCGCCTGACACTGAAGTTGAGAACCTACAGCAGCACACCGCGAACGAGAGGAACCATGGCCACCAGATCGACGACGCGGGCCCGCCCCCCAACCCAAGCAGGTAGACAAACCAGAGGCACCCAAGCGGCTGGCACCAGGAACAGAAGTTTCCCGAGAGCTATGGCTACTGAGCGGGAACGAATGCGCCTAGCCTGGCTGCGGAACGCGGCTGCTCAACGAGAATGACGACTGGGTAGGCGAGATCGCACACATCCGCGGTGCCAAGAAGGGGTCCGCACGGTTGGACTCCTCTATGACCAATCAGGAGCGCGCGGACTTCGACAACCTGCTGATCCTCTGCCCCACGCACCACGAACAAGTGGACGGCAAGAACGGCCGTACCCTCCACACCGTCGCTGACCTGACGCGCATCAAGCAGCAACACGAGGACCGCTTCCGGCGCGTGATCACTGTCATCGCGGAGAGCCAGGACGAATACGTCGACCTGACCCGACGCAACCGCGTGACGCCGTGCACGACGCTCGCGCGCCTCCTGCCCGACCAGGATGAGGAAACGGCCGCCTGGAACGCTGAGGTGGCCAACCGGTTCGCCGACGAGCTGCGCCGCGTCACACTCGCCGCCCGTGGACTGCTCAGCACGGTCCCATCGCGCCGTCGTTACAGACGCTGCACGATCTCCTACCGCAGCGTGCCGCTCTTCCGCTTGCGACAGACCTTTGGCGTGGCGGTGGCGGTGCCCGGCAGATCCCGCTCTTTTGTAGATGTCCGGGGTACGCGCCGCCAGGCGCGGGTAGTGTCTGTGTCAGCCGAGTCCGGGTCTTCGTTCGTAGCGAGGACACCAACTGGCACCCCAACTTGCCTCTTTCACCGTCCGGGGACGCGGCCGCACCGTGTCCACCAGCGGGTTCCTGTCTGTGCGCGTGCGCCGCCCGTCCGGTGTGCCCCGCGCTCTTCCTCTTTTGGAGTCCCGCGATGACGTCATCGCCGACCGTGGCCCGGGCCATCGAGTTCCTGTGCGAACACACCTCCAGCAAGAGCCGCGTGCTGGCCCTGCTGGCGCACGACCACGGGCCCAGTTCTCTGACCGCCGTTCTGACCTGCAAAAACCCTGAGCACGCCTTCGAGGCGACAGGCATTCTGCGCCGGGTCCTGGCGCTGCGTGACGCCGCAGCCGTCGATGACGAACTGACCGCTCTGACGGCCCAGATGCCGGATGCACCGGCCGGCTCCCTGCGCCAGGCCGTCACGCGAGCCGCGAGCGGGACCTGGCCCGCAGAACCCGGCACCTTGCTCACGGCGACGGACCCGGACTCGGAGCCGTTCGACGACGAACCGGATTCCTCGGCAGCGCCCGCAGCGGCGGGCCATCCGCGGCTCAAGGACCTGCCGGGGAAGGTCGTGCGGATCACCCACCTGCGCGAGTTCCACATCACCGACGAAGACGCGCTCCTTCACGCCGCTGCCCGCCGCGGCTGGGAACCGCTGCCGGCGTCCGAACTCGGCGACGACGACCCACGCGACCTGGCCGGCGCCGTGATCACCCTCACCGAGGACAGCGACGTCACTGGCAGCCAGACGCTGGAAGACCAAAGCTCGGCAGAGGTGCTGAGCGTCGAAGACGGCGACGAACTGGCCGACTGGAGCGCAGCGCCCGTCGTCACCCGGTTCGTCCACGGCTGGCGCCTGCGCCAGCAGCGCAAAAGGCCCGCAGCCGGTGAGCAGACGCCGAACTTCGCCGCCCTCTTCGCCGTACGGGACTGCCCCTGCAAAGGCGAGGACCCCGACTGCGAGGAGTGCGGCTGGCAGCTCACCCCCCGCACCGCCGACCTGCTCCACACAGCCCTCGTTCTCCTCGCAGACCAGGCCTACGACGACGCACACCGCCTGGGGGACCAGTTCCTGCCGGACGCCGACGCCACCACCTGGGAAGTCTTCGACCGGCTGCCTCCGCTCACCTGGACGGCCGACCACCGATGGCGGCGGCGCATGGCGCGCGCCTTCGACGACCTGGCCGCAGACCTCGCCCGGGGCAAGTGGCCCGAACCCACCTGCACTGCGGAGGAGATGGCCCTGCACCTGGCCATCGAGGACGCCCCCACCCACCTGGAAGATCGCCCACCCACGGATCCCCACCACACGCTCCCCGAACACGGCGACGACTACAGCTGGGACGACTGTTCCGATCTGCTGTTCCAGGACCACGACGTCCTGATGCTCTTCGACCCGAAACTCGGCGGTATCGCAGACCCGGAGGACCTAGCGAACCAGTCCGTGGGTGTGGGCGACCTCAGGGCGGCCGCCTGGTTCGAGCCCTTCGGCAGCCACAGCGTCCGCGATCCCGGGCGAGGCTTCCGCCGGTAGGGCACAGCGCCTCCACGCCGGGCGCCGTGAGACCCTGAGCCGGGGCTTGAGCGCGGAGTTCGCAGGTCGTCCGCCCGAAGACACCCTGCAGCACGCATCCAAAGGCCGGTCATGCGGGCGGAGTTGCGTCTGCGGGGACCATCCGAGGCGGCAGTCCCAGTGTGGGCGATCGAGAGAAGCGCAGCGCCGTTAACCGTAGCTTTGCGTCGGCGACGAAGCGGTGGGACGCCGGCGCACTCGCCTTGGACGTTTTGCCTTGCCGTCTGCTCTACAAGGAAGGAACGGCACAACGGGAGCATGAGAGTGATGACCAGTGAGAAGAAGTTGCGGCTGGCGACTGTCCTGAACTCAGTTCAGGATGGTGAGTGTGATGCCGGGCCGGGGCACCCACTTTGTCCTGACTGGAACGGACCTCGAAAATACGGCTGGATACCGTCGATCAATTTCGGGCTGTGGCGTACTGCCCGTGGGAAGGCCTTGGACGTCAGACGTCGGTCCGTGGTCAGGGGGACGGAGCAGTGAGCAAGGTACGGCATGAGATAGAAGCCGAGTACCGGCAACTGCAGCAAAGGCTTCTCGCCCGTCATGGTGAGACGGCCCGGTATGAGGCAGGGGATGAGAACTTCGGTGCCGAGTACGCCCGGCTGCTCCAGGCGGCCGACGAGCTCCTGGCATTCGAAAAGACCATCCCCGCCAAGCTTGCTGAGCCCGAGCGGCAGCTGAGCGAGCGCATCGTGCGGATCTCGTGGCTGGGGCAGACCGCTGTCGCGCTCGCGCTGATCGTGCTCACCTTCGCCCTGGGGCACTCGGCTTGGTGGCTGGTGGTGCTGGTACCCCACTGCATCGCCACACTGTCCCTCTCCTTCCAGAAGGTCACGGACAAGAACCACCGCTTCTACCGGCACTTGACCATCGGCCTGCACCTGGAGTGCTTGCTGGTCGCGCTCATTACCTTGAGCGTGATCTCACTGTGGTTCGTGATCCTCGCCATCATCGGGTGGCTCGTCCTCGCCGTCACGGTCAGCGAAGGACCGGGCGACGCGGTCAAGAAGGGACAGTCCAGGTGAGCCTGAGCGACGACTACAGCTACAAGATACGGAGCTTGGACAGCCGCATCGAGGACCTGGAAAACGACCTGGAGTCACTGAAGACAAGCTTCGGCTACATCGACGACCTCGAACACGAACTCCGCAGCATCCGCAGCGCGGTGAGCGACGCCGACGACAAGGCCGACGAAGTCCGCAGCAACCTCGAGGACCTGGACACCGAAGCCCGCGGACACATCGCCGACACCGGCCGGGCCCTGAAGAAGCTGACCGCGCGCATCCAGCTGATGGAGGCGAACCTGGCGGCCGCGGACAAGATGCCCCGCGCCGACTTCGACTCGTTTCCCGCTTCGTGGCGCGCCCTTGGCGTACTCGCCGGCAAAGCCCGCGCAGCCCGCACCATGCTTCTCACACACGTTGAGCGGGACAGCAATTCCTCCTCCATCCGCTCCCACCAAGAGGCCGTCGAGCAGCGCAACGAGCAGTACGCGGCAGTCCTGACTGCTGCCGAAACCCTGGCCAGCACAGCGTTCGGCACACCCCAGCACGAGCAGGCCAGCCAGGCCTTCACCACGGCCCGACACCAGGCTGACCAGTACGCTCGAACGGCAAGCCACCGTGCCCCCTACGCCCGGCGTGCGCGGGCCGCGCTGGCCCGGGACCGTGAGACGCGGGTGCGCGATGCCGAGCTCCTCACCGAAGGCATCGAGGCTCAGAAGCAGCTGTACCAGAAACTGCGCAATCGCATCGCGGAGGCGATCCGGGCCAGGTCACTGCTGCCCATGTGGTTCGTGACGGTGCTCGGCCCGGTTGCGCCGACCCGCAAGACAGAGGACTGGCTGGAGGCAGCGACATCCCTGCTTGCCTACCGCATCACCTACAACATCACCGACCAGGTCCTCGCCCTGGGCGGAGAACCAGACGACGACGATCCCGGGCGAGATCAATGGCGTCAGGAACTGACCGAGGCACTGCGCCACTGGTAACGCCCGGCGAGCATGCCGTCGCGGCACAGTGCCGCGACTGACCGAGGTGGTTGTGGGCACGCTGAGGCAGATTCATTCCATGATTCGGTCGACGAACAAGCCGGCGGCGGTTGCCCCGGCGGTGACGGCCACGGGCCAGGAATTCACGGTGAGGATGGCGAACAAGCTGGCGCCGATGCCGGTCAGCGCGACGAACAGGAAGATTGTGGCGGAGCGCTGGTGGAGCAGCCCCTTGCTCTTGCCGACTTGGTATGTCTGGACCTGAGAGCACCACGCTCCTGCTGCCGCTGAATACGGCAAGGCCCTTTCCCGGGCAGTCCTTGGCGGTGCAGGCGATGCTGGCGTTCCACCGCACGACCGCGCCACTGCGCGGTGCGGGCCTTCTGACCGCAGGCCTCCGCACTGGCCGTGCCTTGCTGAGCTGGTGCCAGAACGCTACGAAGCACGGTGGGCGGGCAGTCGGTGATGGGGAAGACGTGGCGCGAGCCGCCCGCGGAGCATGGTGCGTGGTCAGAACTCCTTGGGGCGCCAGCCTGTCGCGTACTTCTCGTACAGAGCCAGAGCGGCCGCCAGGTCCTCGTTCAGCTCGACCGTCCCCTCCTGCAGGCACTGCTGCAACAACGCGACGGCCTCGGCCAGATGCGCTTCCCCGCCGTAGACGCTCACCAGGGAGTCCCACCTGAGCTGCTTCTCGGTCCGCACGGCCACGCTACCCATCGTCTGGCTGTGTACCGGCGCCACTCCGCTTTCCAGCAGGCGCGCGACGACGCGGGCATCGAAGGCCGGCTCAAGGACAGGCGGACCGTCTGCTGCTGCCACAAGGACCGTTCGCAGCAGCATCCGCTCGTCGGCAAGGTCCTCGGGCCCAGCCGTGCGGAGCTGGGAGGCAAGTTCCTGCCTGAGCAACCGGGCGGATTCATCTGGAATCAAGCCCTGCTTGCCTGGACGGCCCGCGGCGATGTCGAGCAGAAGGACCTTTCCGTACAGGCTCGGGATGCCGTGAAAGAGGTTGCGGACGGTGGGATCAACCGCGTCGCCGCGGAGGTTGCGCAGCAGAACACTCACCGGGCTCAGCACCGCCCATTCACCGCCGGGGGAATACATGCCCGTGGAGCCCAGCCGGACCCGCGGCAGCTGCCGCATCAACGCCGCAGCCGTAGACAGCACGCTCTCCTCAGGCAGGTCGCGACAATGGGGGACCAGACGCTTGAGCGTGTCGTCCAGCAGGGCATCCGGCACCTGCCCCAGTACCTCGTCGAGCGCGCTCTCGTCGCCGATGCAGGCCACGGCCTGGTCGATGCCCGCAGCGGGTGCCCGTCCGGCCGGAAGCCTGCGATGGAGATAGAAGTCCAGTACCGTGCTGCAGGCGACCCGCCGGTCCCGCTCCCAGGCCGGGATCCAGTCAGAGCCGTAATTCGGGCCGCCGAAAAGCCGCTCGGCGGCCGGGAACAGCAGGTGGACGACCGTCCGGGCGTGGCCGTTCAAGAGGCCGGTGAACTCTTCCACGAACGCTTCCTCACGTGCTGCCCGGTCTGTGCTGGGCCGGTACATCGTCTTGGCTGGCGCCAGCAGGTCTGCGGCAGTCGGCAGCATCGCGTGCGCTGCGGGATAGCGCACGCGAAGGGCCTCAAGCGCCAGAACGTCGACCAGATTCACCTCCAGACCCAGGCTTCGCACGGCCAGTGGCACCGATGCCAGATACCGCTTCACATCCCGGATGGTGGAGAACATCGGGAGAATCAGTTGCACGAGCACGTCCGGCCACCGCGACGCATGGAACAGCCCGGACTCGATCCCGTCGAGCGCCTGTGCCAGTCCTTCCGCGATGACCGGGGAGAGTGCCTGCGTGGGCAGCGGCGGCACCTCCACCGACATCTTCACGATCTTCTCCAGGTACGCGGATCCTCTGACCGCCTCATCCGTCAACGCCGCCTCCACCACCTCGCGGTCGAAGCACAGGACGTAGACGATGTTCGGGAACGAGCCGGTCAGACGCACCAGGCGGAAGAGATCTCGGATCTCCTGCTGTGACAGCCGGTCAATGTCATCGATGAACACCACGATCCGTCCTGGCAGTTTGATCAGGAGCTCAGTGAGCTGCGCTCGTTGTTCATGGATGGTCCCCTGTTCCTCGCCAAGGAGTTTCGACGTCCCCGCGGCGACCGCGCTTGCGCCGTCCAGGACGACGCCGGCTCCGGGGACGAACTTCAGTGGCGACAGGGCGGCTGAGTACCTGCCCAGCCGCTCAGCGACGGTGCGGCCCGCGTCCTTGAGTTTGTCCTTCAGCCGGCGCCCGTCCCGCAACTGCCCGGCCAATTCGTCGAAGAAGAACCGCATGAGCTGGTCCGTGCCGGAGAAGAACCACGGGTTGAACTGGACGACGTGCACGTCATCGACCGCGTCCAGAGCGCTGCAGGTGAGATTCGCCAGCGACGTCTTGCCCGAACCCCACTTCCCCGTCAGTGCGACAACTGCGCCGTGCTTCGCGGACGTTCGACGGATTTCCACGGCGAACACATCAGCGAGGTCCGCACGCTGCAGCAAGTCCTGGCTGGCGTCATCGATCGGGTCATCTCCGCTGAGAAGACTGCCGACGTGGATCGATGCGTTGTCCGTCATGCCCCACCCGTTTTCGGTCCTAGAGCCAGCGAGCGTAACGCCGCCCTCTGACAGTGAGGCGGCGGCTGGGTACGCCGACGCCTTGGCCACGGCGGATGCGGCCAAGAAGGTCACGGTGTAGGCAGCGAGGCCCCGGTGGGGATGAGGGCGGTGCCGCCGGTGAGGGTGTACCACTTGTCGGCGCCGATGTACTGGACGGCATGCACGCGCTGGCCCTGTCCTCGGTGAGGGTGGTGCGGACGGTGAGGTCACCGGTGATTGCGCCGGCTGGCCTCCTACGAACGCAACCTGGCACAAAGCATGCCGCCATCATGGCTGGATCTGGTGCAAGCCTTCGCGGCGGCCTGCGCCATGCAACCGCCTCACTACGCCAATGGCTGTGGACCTGGGCTGACGGTGGCACCGTCTGGGAGGACTTTCTATGACCGCCCTTCTTTGCACGGTCGCGCTCTGACGTCCATCTCATTGAATCGCGAGGTGCGCTGGTGCGTATCCTTCTACTCCCTCGCGTGGTGCGTCTCACAGGGTTCGGGGCTCGGCCTTCAACCCGCAAGCTGAGCAGGTATCTTGGGGGCGGGCTCTCTCTCAAGCTTCATCAGTTGAGAGGGGACATCTCATGCACAACAGCAAGCCCAGCAAGCGGCAGCGACTCCTTGAGTTCGCGGTCCACGTCGCAGTCCAGGCGACGGGCACCGTTATTGGTGGCCTGATTCTCGCCTGGCTCGGCCAGCAGTAACGGGAGAGGGCCAAGTCCCCGCACCGGCCATCCCCTGGCCCACGCGGGGGCGGGACCAGTCCGCCAGAGGCGTAAGTCACCAATCAGCCCCCAGTTGGCGGCTTGCTGCCATTTCACCAAGCTGCGGACAGAAACGCACAGTCACGCTAGAGTGACTGACGGCTGACTTCGCCAGCCTGTGCGACTCCGGAACTCAACCCACGCTGTCTGGGAGTTGGCCAAGGATCTCCGATTCGCGAGTGGTTGGGTCATGCCGTTATCACGGCGCTGCGCGTGGGGCACGCCGAGAAGGAGATCGGTCCGTGACCAGGGGCAACGCCCGCAAGAAGACCGTGCGCCAGCGGATGAAGGAGACTGGGGAGCCGTACGCCCTGGCTGCCCGAAGCGTGCCGCCCCCGCCACCTCCTGGGCCTGGCAGTGGTATCGCATCTGCGTCAGAGCCTGACCCCGATCGCTGCCAGCAGTGTGGAGCCCGGAACAGGGCCAAGCATCCGCTGTGCCTGGCGTGTCGTCGCGACCTTGTCGCGGACGAGTTCGTTGAGAACCTGAGCCGGCCCGGTACACCGTGGGAGGCTATGAGTGGCGGCGTTGCCGACCTGTGTCGGTGGAAGTGTCGCGCATGCTCCTCAACGTGGTCGGCTAAGCTCAGCAGCCGTACGGGTACCAACCAGACCGGCTGCCCTGAGTGTCACCGGACTTCCAATAGGGCCCCGTCTCCCGCCAAGTCCCTCAAGGCGCTACGGCCCGACATCGCACGCCAGTTCCGCCGCAACATCGAGATGCCGGGCCGCGGTCCTGATCGTCTCGGTCCGGCTAGCCACTATCTCTGCGAATGGGAGTGCGACAGCGCGCATCTGTGGTCCGCGCGGGTTGTTGACCGGACCGCAGGAAATGGTTGCCCCGATTGCAGGACTCACGGCCGCTCCCGGTTGGAGTTCGAGGTCGCAGCGCTGCTGTCTGCCGCTACCGGGCTCGTCGTAGAGCTTCATCAGACAGTCACGCTTGCCACCGGACGACGCCGCGAGGTAGACCTTCGGCTGCCCGAAGTGCCGCTCATCATCGAGTTGGACCCGATGGGGAGCCATGCGTCGTCGGAGGGCGTCGATCGGGATACCCGTAAGACGCAGCAACTGATTGCCAATGGGCATGCCGTCCTTCGAGCACGTCATCGCGGCCTTCCAGTGCTAGGCGTAGACGGCTACGTGCACGTCGAAGTAGCGCCAGGGCTCAACGCCTGGTCATGGGCTCGAGTGATCGGGCGATCGCTCGATGCCCAAGGCATCGCTTGGAAAGACCTTGACCAGGATGGGATCACAAGCGCACTTACCGCAGCAACCAGGAGGTGGTCCGAGGTCTGCGCTGCGCCTCCTAGCCCATCGGCTCGAGACGCTGCCCCACATCTTGCGGACGAGTTCCGGCGCAATCTTGATCACCCAGGCCGAGGTGTGGACTGGATGCCGCCCGGCTGCACAGACCGTTGCGTCTGGCAGTGCCAGATGTGTTTGCGTACCTGGGAAGCAAGGCTCGACAAGCGGACGCTGCGCGGACAAGGGTGTCCGGACTGTGGGCGGCAGAAACTCGCTCAAGCGATCATCCGTCCGAAGTCCGGCGAGTCGCTCGAGGATCGCGAACCGGACATTGCTGCGGAACTCGTCAAGGTGATCAGCGACCCGCTGATGACCGCGCAAGATCTCCGGCGAGGCAGCGGGCTGAAGTGCTTGTGGCAGTGCTCGGTCTGTGGCCACGAGTGGGAGGCGACTCCAAACGCGCGCACAATCCCAGGTCGGAAGAGTGGCTGTCCTCCATGCAGCGTGAAACGCCGCGGCGCAGCACGCCGGCGCCCCGCTGCAGGGCAATCGCTGGCTGACCTCAACCCCGACCTCGCGAAAGAGCTGGTCAAGGTAATCGATGACGCGATGCTTACAGCTTGGGATATTGGGCCAGGTTCCGGGAAACGGTGTCTTTGGCGCTGCGCAGCCTGCGGCCACAAGTGGACCACTACTCCCGACCAGCGCACGAAAAGAGGTACAGGCTGCAAAGCTTGTTGGGAGCGCCGCCGAAGGGGTCGCGCCAAGTAGGCGGTGGAGGCACGGAGCAGATCGTGCTGCGGGAATGAGGAAGCGAAGCAGGCCGGGGAGTCAAGAACCACCGGCCTGTCCGCCGCTGGCGCCATGCCGGCATATCGGCGGCCTGCATCCGGCGGTTGCCAACCGGTGCGTGAAGGAGCAGGCCGCATTGGATCAGCGGTTCGTGCTCGGCGCCGCCTCCAGCGTCGGGTCCGCGTCCGTGAGCCTCACGATCCTGTGATGCCAGTACCACCGCATGTTTCCTGCTTGCCTGCCGTCAGCATCCTCCTCAGCACCTCGGTGGGCATTTCCGCCCACCGGGCCACCTCCTCCAGCGGCACCCCACTGTTCACCGCCGCCACCGCGGTCCGCTTCTGCTGGGTGAACGCCTCGATGCGTTCCTTCCTTTCGCGGAGCTCCTTCGGAATCTCCGCGTGCGCCGAGTCGAACGGCTCCTCAATACCGACCACTGCCGGGAACGGCTGGTCTGCCGTCCCGATGCCGTAGACGGGAACATCGGGGACGAGCGGCAGCACGATCACGCGGGATCCCCCCTTCGGGTTGAGCATGGCGGGCAGGTGCGGCGTCCTGCGAGTGATCGCATAGGGTGACCATCTCCATTTGGACAGCCCGTCAGGAGCGCACATTCATGCCGGGCTGCCTCGTGCGGCCGTCGAGCCATGGGCTCCTCTCACGAGGGGCGAATGACGAGTGGCTGGGCCTGGCCATCAGAACCGCGCGTAGCGGTTTTCAATGCAGTTGCGACATATGTGGATCGCATCTTCGTCGGGGCCGATGTCGAGGACAGTCCCGCAACCACCTTCACAGTCGATCAAGTTCTTGAATACGGTGCCGCACGAGAAGCACAGGGGCGTTGCATCGGGCTGGCCCGCCGCGGTCACCGCTTCGATCACCAGAGCGCCTATTTCGCAGTCCGGACACTCGACCACCGGAGAGTCTCCACCGTCCTTGATGGCGGAGTAGTTGTCCAGCCCCAAGATGATCCATGCATAGTTGGCGGCTGCGGACTCTGGATCCTGCGGCCATACCTGGTGGCAGAACAGGCAGGTCGGGCCCTCGTCCCTGCCGTTAGCGACCAAGGCCCACTGCTCGCAGTCGGGGCACTTCACCGTCACGTCGGTGACCTTGGCCAGCTCGCTCCGGAGGTTATTCATGCGCTGCTTGACCAGCGTCTCGATGCCCTTGAGTTTCAACCGGAACGAGTCCATGTCTTGCTCGACGCCCTTAGCTTCGGCGGGTTCGAGTTCCGGGATGAGGTGTCTGTGGATGAAAGCGATCAGGAAGTCGAGCACCCTCGCCGCACGCGACTCGATGGCGTACGCGTTGTGCTTCAGCCCGTAGTGCTGAAGGGCGTTGCGGTGGTCCGATAGGTCTTTGATCCGTTTCCGGTCGTCCTCTTCGATTGCGAGGCGGGCGATGTTGCGGAGCCGGTCGAACGCGTCCAGGGTGCCGCAGCTCTTGAAGTCGCCCTTCTGCCACGCGTCGTGAGTCGCCTCGGTGGGGTCGGCGAAGATAAGGCTAAAGTGCTCGCGCGCCAGACGGGCCTTGAGCAGTACCTCGGTGGCCGCCTGAAGGTGAAGCACCGTGTACTTGAGGTCACGGGCGCTCGGAGGTGTCGCACCTTCCGTCAGGTGTTGAAAGACGCTCACCAGGTAGTCCATGCCGTTGGACACGGGAGTGTAGGACACGTCCAGCCGAGGGGACGGACGCTCCGCCTTCTTCGCACTCACGACGGGCATGGCCGCCGGTGCCGGGATTTGCTCCGCGCTGCCTTCGGGCTCGTCGGGCAGCTGCGGTCCAGGCCGGTCGGTCATTGGGTTCCTCCAGCAGGTAACGCGATTCCAGGGAGAACATCCGGCATGACCGCTACACCCGTGCTCCCCGAGGCTGTAAGGAAGGCAACGACTTGTAGACACGGAACAACAGTCACGACCGTTCGCCCGCCCTTATCGTCGCTCTTGGCCACCGCCGCTGCACGTCATTTGCACGCTTGGCCAACACCCCGCCGCCAGAAGGCTCACCACGGGGACCTCTGGACTGATACACCAAGGGGACCAAGGTCACGAAATGTTGATCCTCTCTGCCGACGCCTCTAGTCCTGCTCCAGGCGGTCGAGATGCGCCGGCTGCTGGCGGAGGCGGGGCTCGAGATCGGCGCGGGGAAAGTGTCGGCGCTGTGGTCGGCGACTGATGGTCTGCGGGGGAGTGCCAGTGGGCATCGTCGTCTGAGTGTCAGGCGTCTCAATCCAACGCATCGAACAGCGACTGCTGAGCGGGGGCTGGAAGCAGCAGGCTGCCGTACCGACCGTCGTCCAGCGCGTGACGGCACGTGTCCCGCAGGGCGAGTCTGACAGCTCCGGCCCCCAGTACCCGTCGCTCCAAGACCACAGGACTCCGAAGGCAACGGGCATTGCAGGGCGGCGGCGTCCCTACGACGCTTCTGCCTGCAGCGGCCAGCTCAGGGTGGCAAGCCCCGTTGGACTGCCGATGTGCACGTACTGCGTGCGGCCGTGGGTGTGGACGATGTTGGTGACCGGCGCCGCGGTTGCCTGGGGAGTGGGTCGCATCGGCCGCCTCACTGGGGCTGCTCTTCCTTGGTGTGGCCCGAGGTATCCACGCCGCCTCCACCATATGGCAGCCCACCGCTGAGCGAGCAGCCTCGTTCAGCATTTGCGCCTGGGCTCAGTGAAGGGGACCGCACGTCTGCCGGGAAGCGGAGTCGACCGGACAGCTTCACCTGGGACGCGCAGCAGCGTGACCGATCAGCGCTGCGTTCGGGAGGCCGCCGCCGTGTTGCTTCCAGGGGTGGTGCGAGAGGTTGCGAAATGTGTGTGCATAGTGAAGGGATCGTGTGTAGGATGCGCGCAGACCGCGTGCGGGTGGGGTGCTTGAGGCGGTTATTCACCGCCTGTGCCGTTCGTGGTGCGGGCCCAGCACGCCGGGGGTGCGGATGTATCTGGCATGTCTGTGTGCCGAAAATTTCCTGCTCTTCGGCTGCGCTCGGCAGAACGATCGGTTCAGGCCGTACGTCTGCAGGCCGACTTCGGCCCGGCCACCCATGCTGCGGTCGGGGAGAACGAACAACAGGGCGGGACCGCTTCTCGCCGACGCCATCCGCCTGTGCCCTGTGACGCGGATAAACCGACCACGACATCACCCGTCGGCGATCAGCGACGCGCCTTCGGCCAACACGTGGGTGGTCCGGCGTCGATGGTGGAGCGCTCCAGCGGGGGAAGTTAGCCAACGAGCTCTGGCACGCGTCCGGTTGCGAGCTCAAGAGCTGGGGGACCGGTGGGCGGGACTGACGGGTACCGGCCTTGCCCGGGTTGCGCATCTGCAGGGTAAGCCGCCCCTGTGCCCGTCGGGACTGGGCGTCTTTGGAGTCCCGGCAATCTGTGGAACTGCCCAGTAGTTTCGGCGCCCCGGCGTACGGTGTCACCGCCAGCCGCCAGGGCCGCCCCGCCGCACGATGAGATAGGCACAGGGACCGCCGATGACCGACACCGACTCCGAAACCCCGGGCGTCGAAAGCACTACCTCAGGCCGCGGTTCAGCGCCCCTGACGAGTCAGCAGCCGCCTGGAGGCCTGCCCCCCAGTGGCGGTGTCGAGCAGGAGGTCGGGAAGGTTGCAGGCACTGAGGACTCCACACCGTTGAAGTTTCACGTCGCCCTTTCCCCAGATGCGTATCTGCAGCTCGACGACGTGGTCAGCACCCGTCGGCAGATCCCCGGCTACGGCGAGGTCGTCACCTCAGGGGTGGTGACGGAGGTGGTCGCCCGCCACGAGGGCGCCGCGTTCGGCTCGGATGTGTTCCTCATTGCGGACGGGATCTTGCCGGCGACCGTGCAGGAGATCGCTGAGGTCACCACCACCCGCGTCGAGCCCGAGTGCTACGTCCCGCCACGCCCCGGCGCAGTCGCGATCCGGGCGGCGGGTGCTGACCGGGACGCCGCCTTGTACTTCGACAAGATGGACGCGCGGATCCCCGCCGGCATCGGCCGTGACGGCGAACCGATCTATCTCAACCTCGAGTTCCTCGACGGTACCCGCGGCGCCCACGTGTCGATCTCAGGCATCTCCGGGGTGGCGACCAAGACCAGCTTCGCGCTGTTCCTGTTGCACTCGCTGTTCACCTCGGGTGCCCTGGGAGGCCGCGCGGTCAACGCCAAGGCCCTGATCTTCTCGGTCAAGGGCGAGGACCTGCTGTTCGTCGACCAGCCCAACACCCGCCTCGACGAGACGCTACGCGCCGCGTACGCGCGGCTCGGCCTGCCCGCTCGACCCTTTGCCTCCGCCGGCTTCTACGCGCCGCCGCTGCCTGGTGATACCACCGGCCGCCCCCACGTCACCGGCCGGACCAGTGGCGTCACCGCGTTCTGGTGGACGCTCGCGGAGTTCTGCCAACGCGAACTGCTCCCGTACGTGTTCGCCGACGTCGAAGACGAGAAGAACCAGTACACGATCGTCGTGCACCAGGTCACCAGCCGGCTGCGCCACGAGGCCCAGGCCGCAGGGAACGACGGCGCGGTCGCCATCGACGGAACCACTATCCGCACCTGGGCAGAGATGATCGAGTTCATCTCCCAGAAGGTCACCGACGAGGGCACACGCGCCCACTGGGCGGGGCCGGCGGTGGGAATGGGTACCGTCAACGCATTCGTGCGGCGGCTGCGGTCGTCCCAAAGGCCGCTGGGCCCCCTGCTTCGTGGCGACCTGAGCACGGTCACCGACCGTCCGGTCACGCACTCCATCGACACCTCGGGGCAGCAGGTCACCGTCGTGGATCTGCACAACCTGCCGGAGCGGGCCCAACGCTTCGTTGTGGGTGTCGTGCTAGCCGCGGAGACCGACCGCAAGGAGCAAGCCGGTCCGGGCGGGCTGCTGTTCACGATGATCGACGAGCTGAACAAGTACGCGCCCCGCGAGGGCTCCTCACCGATCAAGGACGTCCTGCTCGACATCGCCGAACGCGGCCGCTCGCTCGGCATCATCCTCATTGGCGCTCAGCAGACCGCCTCCGAGGTGGAACGGCGCATCGTGTCGAACTCCTCGATCAAGATCGTCGGCCGGCTCGATCCCGCCGAGGCCGGCCGCCCTGAGTATGGCTTCCTGCCCACCTCGCAGCGGCAGCGCGCCACCCTCGCCAAGCCCGGCACCATGTTCGTCTCCCAGCCCGAGATCCCGGTGCCGCTGGCCGTCGAATTCCCCTTCCCCGCTTGGGCCACCCGTCTCTCCGAGGTCGCCGACCCCACCTTCACTACCGGCACCTCGCCTGCTGACTCGAACGCCGGTGGTGCGGCGCGACCGGACCCGTTCAGCAAGCTGCCCCAGACCCAGAGCGACTCGTGGTTCGACGACCCCGACGATGGGGCCATCGACGAGCCGCCCTTCTGACGTCCGCCGACGCGCTTTCAGATCACGCCTGACGCAATCCGCTGCTCTGCTTCAGCCATCCGAAAAGGACCGACCCGGTGAAGTTTCTGCATACCTCCGACTGGCATGTCGGCAAGACCCTCAAGGGCCGTAACCGGCTCGAGGAGCAGGCAGGCGTACTGCGTGAGATCACCCAGATAGCCGTCGGCAACGACGTCGATGCTGTCCTCATCGCTGGCGATCTCTACGAGAACGCCGCGCCCACCGCGGACGCCCAAAGGCTTGTCGTGCGCACCCTGCTGCAACTGGCCAAGCAGGACATCGAGGTCGTCCTGATCGCCGGCAACCACGACCACGGTGCCACACTCGAGGCCTACAAGCCGCTGATGGACATCGCCGGCATCCACGTCTATGGCCAGGCCCGCCCGGCCGCAAAGGGCGGCGTGCACAGCTTCCGCGCCAAGTCCACCGACGAGCGCGTCAACGTCGCCGTTCTGCCGTTTCTCTCCCAGCGCTACGCCGTCCGCGCCGCGGAGATCATCGCCAACACCCCGTCCCAGAACGTCGGCGCCTACGACCAGCTCATCCGAGATGTCCTGGACAACCTGACAGGGGCTTTCACCTCCGACGCCGTCAACATCGTCATGGCCCACCTGACGTGCACCGGCGGCGTCTTCGGCGGCGGCGAGCGGGCAGCCCAATCGATCATGGAATACCACGTGCCCGCCGCTATCTTCCCCGTCGAAGCGCACTACGTGGCCCTGGGCCACCTGCACCGCCGACAGACGATCCCGGCCGCCTGCCCGGTGCACTACAGCGGATCCCCCTATGCGATCGACTTCGGCGAGCAGAACAACACCCACGTGGTCTGCCTCGTCGAAGCCTCTCCCGGCACCCCCGCGAAGATCACCGACATCCCGGTCACTGCCGGCCGCAGGCTGCGCACCATCGAGGGGACCGTCGCCCAGCTCACCGCCGACCCCGCCGTCTACGGCGAGGACTACCTCCGGCTCGTGATCACCCAGCCCGCCTACGCCAGCATGCGCGACGACCTGCTGGAAGCCCTCCCCAACGCCCTCGAAATCCGCATCCACCCCGACCACGCGAGCACCGGCGCCACGGCGGGCATCGCCACCCACCAGCCGACCAAGACGCCTGCGCAACTGTTCTCCGACTACTGCCACAGCGTCGGCGTCAGCGACGACCGGGTCACGGCCCTGTTCAACCACCTGCACGACGACCTGACCCGCTCGACCGCCCGCTCCTGACCCAGCGGCCCTGACACCCGCTAAAGGAATCCCTCAACATGCGCCCCGTTCGCCTGGAGCTCAACGGCTTCGCCGGTTTCCGCGCTCCCACCGTGGTCGACTTCACCAACGCCGACTACTTCGCCCTCGTCGGCCCCACCGGGTCAGGCAAGTCCACCGTTCTCGATGCCCTCACCTTCGCCCTGTACGGCTCGGCCTACCGGTGGGGCCGCAGCAACGCCATCGCCTACGCGCTCGCCCCCACGAGCAACCGCTGCACGGTCTCGCTCACCTTCGACGTCGCATCCCAGCGCTACCAAGTCGCCCGCGAAGTCCGCCGCGTCGGCCAACAGATCCAGCAAAAGACCGTCAGCCTGGTGAAGTTCGCCGACCCCACGGCGGTCGTCACCGACGCAGACGGGCCACAGCCGGAAGTACTGGCCGGAGAAATCAAGGAACTCAACGCCGCCATCGAGCAGTTGCTCGGACTGTCCTTCGACGACTTCTGCCAGTGCGTCGTCCTGCCCCAGGGCGACTTCGCCCGCTTCCTGTCCGCCAACGCCCGCGACCGGCAGCAGATCCTGCTCAAGCTGCTCGGAGCCGCCCACTACGAAGGCATCGGCAAACGCGCCGGCGCCCAGGCGGCTGAAGCAGCCAAGGAGATCGCGGTCCTCACCGACCAGCTGAGCCGGCACGCCGACGCTACCCCGCAAGCCGAGGCCGACGCCCAGGCACGCCTCTCGGCACTGGGACAGCTGGCCGCCACCGTCGACCAGCTCGTGCCCCGCGTCGCCGAGGCACACTCCCGCGCCGACGACGCCCACGCACGTGTCGCCACTCTGCGCACCGAACTCGCCCGGCTCACCCCCCTCCGCACCCCGGACGGCATCGGAGAGCTGCAGCGCCGTGCCGTGGAGGCCCAGACAGCCGCCCACAAGGCCCGCGACGCCGCCGACGCGGCTGCCCAGACCCTGGCCGACGCCACCAAAGCTGCCCAATCCGGCCCGCAGCGCGCTGTCCTCAACATTGCCCGCGACCGCTACACCGAGAAGGCCGGCTTGGCCGGGCGCCGCGACGCAGTCATCGCGGCTGCGCAGCGTGCCCGCCAAGAGCTGGCGCAGAGCGAGGAGCGGCTACGGGCGCTGGCAGACGCCGTCACTAAGGCTCGCCGCACCGCCGAGGAGACCCGCGGCCGCCGCGACCGGGTACAACAGGCGTACGCGGCATTGCAGCGTCGCCAACAGATGCTGGCTCCCGTCCGAACCCCCGACGGTGCCAGTGATCTGACCAGCCGGGCAGCGGCTCTGGCACGGCAGGCCGACGCCGCCGCCACCCAGCTGGCCGCGGCCCGCGACCGGCACAACCAGTCCGCTTCCGCGCTCACCGCCGCCGGCGACGGCAGCCGGCTCACCGAGGCGCGCGAGGTACTCGACCAGCTCCTCCACGTCACCAGCTCCCTCACCGACGCCACCAGCGAGCTGGATGACGCCGTGGAGGCAGTCGCCCAGGCCGACAGTGCGGTCACCGGCGCGCAGGTGCGTCTCGACGCGGCCACGGCCGCCCTCGAGGAAGCCCGCACCCTCGCCGGTGCCGCCCAGCTACGCCCTCAGCTCCAGGTGGGCCACGCCTGCCCGGTCTGCGAGCAGAGCGTCACCATCCTCCCGCCGCCGCTGTCCGACCCGGCCCTGGCCGCCGCCCAGGCCGCGCGTGACGCTGCGGTCCGCGAACACCGTGACCTGCTTTCCCAGCGTCAGGCCGCCACCAGGACGGTTGCCGCCAAGCAGCGCGCCGCGGACACCCTGACCCAGCGGCGCACCCTGCTCGATGAGCGGCTGGGCACGCTGTTGCCCGATCGTCCTGCCGACACCGAACGCGACTGCGACGCCGACCGCGCCCATCTTGACGAACGCGCTGCAGCCCGTGACCAGTTGGTCGCCGCCGAGCAGCAGGCACGTGCCGCGGTACAGGAGGCCGAAGCCGCGCACACCTCCGCCACTGCGGCCGTCGCCACGCTGCAAAGGGAGATCGATCGCACCCGCAGCGGACTCCACACGCAACTGGGCGCCCTGGCCGAACTCGACCCGCCTGCCGTCGACACCCATGACGTGACCGCCGCCTGGTCCGACCTGCAAGCGTGGGCCCAGGCCCAGAGGTCCACGGTGGAAGACGACCTTTCAGCCGCCCAGGCCGAGGCCGCCACCTCGCATCAGGCCCACCAGGACGCGACCGCCACGCTGGAAGTAGCCGAGCAAGCACACGCCACCGCCCACAGCGTCCACACCATCGCCGTCCAGCAGAGCGCAGCCGCCGACCACGCGCAGAGCACCCTGACCGACCGCCTGAGCGAACTGCAGACGCTGCTGGACCAGGCGCCGCCCGCAGATGCACTGCCGGGCCTGTTGGAGGAATGCGACCGCCTCGAAGCGGCCGTGGAGACCGCCACAGCCGAGGCAAGTCAGACACGCGAGGCACTCAAGGCGGCGGAGGCCGAACAGCAGCAGTGGCAGGCTCGCACCGCGACCGCCTGGTCCGAGCTGACTGCTGCCCGGGACGCGGTGGCGGCCCTTAAACCGCCGAGCCTGGACACCGACGACCTCGCCGCCGCCTGGGCCAGCCTGGCCGCCTGGGCCATCCGCGCGGCCGACGACCGGCAGGCGGACACCCTGCGCGCGCAAGCCGACGCCCACACCGCACACAGCGAAGCCGACCAACTCCTGGGCCAACTGGAGGGTCTGCTGCGCGACCACGACCTGGATCCCCAAGACCTCGGCGACGGCTCCGAGCGCGCCGCCCAGGCCCCCCGGGTGGTAGCGGTCGCAGCCGAGCGGGCCCGGGGCCGGGTAGAGATGATCCAGCGCAGCCTCGCCGACGCCGCCGCCATACAGGACAAGATCGACAGCGCCCGCACCCAGCAACAGGTGGCCGCCGAGCTGGCCAGGCTGATGCGGTCCAACAAGTTCCCGCAGTGGCTGGCCGATTCAGCCCTCGACATCCTGGTCGCGGGTGCCTCGCAGTCGCTGCGCCGGTTGTCGGGTGACCGATTCGACCTCAGCCACCACAAAGGCGAGTTCTACGTCATCGACCACTCCGACGCCGACTCACAACGCTCGGTTCGCACCCTGTCCGGCGGCGAAACCTTCCAGGCCAGCCTTTCACTGGCGTTGGCCCTGTCCGACCAGCTGGCCGGCATGGGCGGCGCGACGAAGCTCGAGTCCATATTCCTCGACGAAGGATTCGGCACCCTTGATCCCGACTCGCTCGAGATGGTCGCCGACACCCTGGAGAATCTCGCCCAAGGGGAGCGGATGGTCGGGGTGATCACCCACGTCACCGGGCTCGCCGAACGGGTGCCGGTCCGCTTTCAAGTACACCGCGACCCCCACACTTCCGTCGTCACCCGGGAAGGCACATGACAAGCACGGCACATGCGGCCCGGATGCGATTCCATGTCGACGGCTGGGACCCCACCTACGGCTCCAGCGTCGAAAACGCCGAGAACACCATCGGGGACTCGACCGCCAAAGTCATCCCCGACCTCGAACTCGCCCCGGCCGACTGGAAGCCCATCTCGACCTCCCACGTGCCCGACCCCGGCGCAGTCCTGTTCGTCGACGGCGTACGCCGCGTCGAGGCCCGCATCTGGATCGAGCAGCCCCCGGCCGCCGAACCGGCCCCAAGCGCCATCAACCACGCCGACGACGCCCAGATGGCACTATGCGCCTCCTATGCGGCCGGCACCGTGTGCTGCTGCCCCGACCGTGGCGCGCACCTGCTGACCATCGAATCCCGACGCGGCCTGTTCACCACCGCCACCAACGCCGTCGACGTGCCCACCACGGCCGGTACCTACCAGGCCAACATCACCTTTGAGGACCAGGAAGAAAACCTTGCAGTGCTGCTCTCAGCGGCACTGCAACGCCGACTCGGCGACCTTGAAATTCTCGTCGCCGTCAACGCCCGCACTGCCCTGGCCAGCCACGGCGTCGCCGCCGGCTCGGACCTGCTGGTGGTGGACGGTCCGCTGCGCGGCCGCACCCATCTGCCGCGAGCGCTGGGGCTCATCAAATCCCACCGCACCGCCTACCTGCCGCCCGACCTGCACGCGATGGTCAGCGCCCTGGCCGCCGGCGAACGCACCCCGGTGTTCTTGATGGGCACCTCCTGGGACCGGCACGCCTGGTACCTACGCCTACCGTGTACGCCCGGGGCCCCGTGGGCCGGAATAGTACGGCTGGAATGCGCCGCCGACATCCCCACCCCGGAGGCGATCGCGTTGGCCAACCTCTCGCAACTGGTACTGCCGCGGTACGCCAGCTGCGAGTACAAAGACGCCCGGGCCCCCCAGAACCTGGTGCCGGTCGCCGGGCTGGAGAGGGAACTGCGCCGCCGCCTGGGCAACCCTGCCCTGCTCAGCAGGGCCCTACGCGTGGCAGCGGCGAGCTGAGCCGCAGTTCCTCGCATTTCCGCTTCGCGCCGCACCGACTGGCGCCTCCTGCACGGAGCGGACTGGCACCGCAAGTACCACCTGCTGCGCGCCCACCTCGAATCCGGCGCCGACCCCGCCGCACTCACCTGCGCCACCCTCTTGGCCGGGGTGAAGATCGGCTCCTGGCTGCACCGCCAGCTCACCACCTGGCCCACCCTCCACCCCGGCCAGCAGCAACTGATGGCCGCCCTCGGCCTCACCCCCGACACCAACCCGTTCACCCCCGTCCGTCGCGCCCGCCGTACCTTCGAGGAGACCGTCCAGCTCCTGGAACTCTTCCTGCACCGCGAAGGCTGCATCCCTGCCGCCCGCGAGACGATCCGCGTCGACGGAGACACCGTCAAGAGCGGCGCCTGGCTCGCCAAGGCCCGCACCAAGCACGGACGTCTGGTTCGAGGGGGAGTGGACAGCCGAGGACGCCGTTCCGGCCGTCCTGGTGGTAGAGGCTGCACACATGGCTACCTCGTGTCAGAGCCTGTACTCTGCCGTGGGCGGACGTGAGCACACAGGCCTCGTCAGTGCCGCCTGGCATGGTTCTGAGTCATGTTCGACGGACTTCATGACATCGACTGGGCGTCGATGGAGCACGCGTACGGCTCGGCCGAGTAGGTACCGGCGCTGCTGTGGGCGCTGCGCTCCCCGGACGCCGAAGAACGCCGCAAGGCTCTCGACCGCTTCTACGGCGCGGTTCATCATCAGCACTGCGCCGTCGACGGCTGAGTCGACGCCATCCCCGCCCCCGGCCCGCACGGCACCGCAACCTTCGATCTGATCGTCCGACCCGCCGACGTCGAGACCGTCGCCAAGGACGCCCCCGACGCGGTCATCACCTGCACCAGCGGCGACCCCCGGATAACCCACGAGCTGCTGACCGGCATACAGCCACGCGACCTGCTGCGCGCGACCGGCACCCTGCTCCAGCCGCCGGCACCTGGCGAGAACGCCCGGCTCACTCTCGACGCCCTTGAAGTCCGGTCCTGCGGGACACGGTGCTCGACAGGTATGGCGACTACTGCGTCATCTTCGCCCCCGACCGCGGACCAGATCCCGTCTTCACCACGCTCGGGCAGAGGGTCGGCCTAGCGGACAACCCCGACGCCATCGCCCACCTCATCGACATCCACGAACGCGTGGACGACGGCGACTTCTGATGGCCGCCACCACCGCTCAGGCCCGAACCGTCCTGGAGCGGTTCCCCGCCGGAGGCCCCCCGCGGCTCCTGGCCGGCCGAAGAGTGCGCCGCCGCCCAGCGTGCCCAGGGCACCAAGTTCATGGTGGAAGTTCCGTCGATCTTGTGACTGCCGGTCAGACGATCGCAGACAGTCATGCCACCCGCCTCGAGGATGGACGTCCCGGGGTGAGCATCCGGCTTGGACGATCGATATCGGCTGATGGTCCGCCGCCCACGTCCTTAACCTGATCACAGCAGAAACTTACTGAAGGGGTGGGCGTGCGCGCACTGGAAGATATCAGAAACCAGGTGAGATCGGCTAAATCGCGCCGCTACATCGACGAGGCCATCGCTGCCTACAGCGGCGGTGCCTACCGCTCGGCACTCATCGCCATCTGGATCGCCGTCGCAGCGGATCTCATCGAAAAGCTTCGCTTCCTCGCCGACGAGGGGGACGCGAACGCGAAGGCACACCGCGACAAGCTCGACGCAGCCATCAAAGACAACAAGATCAACGAGTTGCAGAAGTTCGAGCGGGAGTTGCTGACCAAAGCCCACCAAGACCTCCAGCTCATCGGCTCGCACGAGCGGGACCAGCTCCTTCGTCTGTACGAGGACCGGCATCTCTGCGCACACCCGGCCTTCATCCCTGACAGTGATGATCTGTTCAACCCCACGGCCGAGTCGGTGCGGGCCCACCTGAGGGCCGCCGTGGACGCAGTGCTGTCGCATCAGGCGGTAACAGGGAGGAAAGCGCTGGAACGATTCGGTCGCGACATCGCATCCGCATCGTTCCCCCGGGACGACAGCCGCCTTGCTGACCACCTGCGCGCCAGTTACATGGACCACGGGACGCCGCAGCTACGGGCAAACCTGATCAAAGTGGTGTGCAAGGAGACCTTCAACCAGGAGAAGGACAGCACTTGGCGGTGGAACCACACCCGCACGGCTCGAGAGCTGCAGAAGATCGCTCCTGGAGAGTTCGAGGAGCGTGCGCGCTCCGTTCTGGAGCGCAAGCAGAATGAGTTGGACGACGAAGGCCTAATAGCCCTGGTGGCTGGGCTCTGCTACGTGCCCGGTGTCTGGGAACTCCTTCACGCAGGCACCCGCGCGCGCATCGAGGAACTCCTCAAGAACGTGCCGGCCAACCAGTTGGTCATCGTTCACCAGCTGTACAACGGAGCCCTCCCCGCCGCTCCCGTGGACCGCATGCTGCTCGATCGGCTCAGCGAAGCGATTCCTCTCGTTTCCCGTCAGATGCACTTCGCGCAGCTCACGCCATTTCTGGGCGATGTCCCTGACCGACGACTCATCCCGCCTCTCATCGAACTGGTTGCCGACGCCAGCTCCTACGAGGGCGGCGAGGCCGTCCTGAAGTGGGTAAACGCCCTCTCTCCCAGCTTGACGGAAGACGACTTGCAGCAGCTTCTCACTGCCGCAGCCAGTAACAACCAGATCTCGGGTTCCGTCCTGGGGACCCGCCAACTGGAGGTCCTCCGGCACATCGGGCCCCAGGGCGAACAAGCAACGGCTGCCTGGGCCAAGTGGGACACGCGCTGGACACAGGATGCTGAGCCGACAGCCAGCAACCCGTAGTGACCGCGCAGACCTGGCCCTCCGCGACACGATGCGGCCCCCGCCAGGCGCATCAGCATGCGCATCACGTCGCTGCCCTGGTCGGAGGAATCTTCGGCTGCCACATCGAGTACAGCGAGGACAGCTACTGGGACACCTGCCCTCAGTCTTTAATGCACCGCAGATCGGGCCTGTCCGTCGGCTACACCGCGATACGGCTGTGCTCCCTGTGCGGGAAGGACCTCGATGAATGTGAGCATATGCTCGACACCCAGTGCGAACTCACCGTCCGTCACTCCCCAGAAGGCACCTGCAACGCATGCGGGCGTCGCAGCTGTCCTCATATGGACGGCCAATGCGTTCTTGCCTACCCGCGCCCAGTCATTAGCGAGGGACAGATCCACGAAGTAAGCCTGGTGTCTCGGCCGAGAGACCCCCTGGCCCGATTTACGAAGATCGAAATCGATGCACAGGCGCTCGCGCACAGCCTGGGACAGCAGCCGAACGGCCGGGGCTCTGCGGTGCTTTCGCTGCCTGCGTCCGTGCGAGGGGTTCGGCGGACATGATGCGGCAGGCTCAAGGCTTCCGTCCGCGCCCACCCCCGGATGAAGTCGACCGAAGCGCAGGCGCAGACATCATTTCGGCCTCATCTCTTGCTTTCGAGTGCAGGCGCCCGCAGCGTAGAGGGGGCAGGCGGCAGGGGGATTAGCATCGATGGACCGGCTCAGGAGTTGGCCGGTTGGGCCTGGCTTTCGGTCTGGGCGGCGGGTGGCTGCGTCGCGTCGGACGCTGTGTAAAAGACGGAGGCGCCCTGTTTGGTGCGCTGGGCCTGGTTCCTCGCCACGAGCCCTTCGAGCGTGGTGCGCACGACGGTTGTCTTGATGGCGCGCTTGGGGTGTTGCTGGCCCAGTACGGTGGTGATCTCGGCAGCGGAGCGCGGTTCGCTCTGGTCGGCCAGGTGTTCGCGCACGAGGTCGACAAGCGTGGGTGATGCTGACGGCGCGGCCGCTGGCTTGCCGGCCTTCTTGCCGGTTCGCTTCCCGGCCGCGGGGGACTTCTTGGCCGTGCCCGATGCGCCTGCTGCCTTCTTGCGGGCGGCCGGCACCGTCGCGACGGGTTCAGGCGCAACGGTCGTCGCGGGGACGCCGAGGGCCTGCTGAATGTTCACTAGAACGGTGTGGTCGTGCCGTCGGGCAGTCAACTGTGCCTGCAGTGCTTCGATCTCACTGCAGAGGCGTTCTTGCTCCTTGAGGTTGCTTTCAAGGTCACCGGCCACCTGCGCGCTGTACTGCGAGGTCAACTCGGTGCTTTCGGCAGTGGTTTCGGACATGCTGCTCACACCCCTTCCGGGCGCTGCGGGCCAGCGAGCACGATGCTCGTGGCGTATGCGAAATCCAACGCGTGTGCTCTTCTGCCTGGTGCCGTGTGACCAGGAGCAGTTACTGCCGCACAGTCATTCACGGCGATAGTACGGAAGTCACCTGCGTTCTTCTCCGCCGCATGACTGAGAGACGGCAGGCAGATTGAACCAGGCGGCGGTCAGTGCGTAGACGGCCCCCTGGAGCCGGAGACGGGCCGGTGAAGGGGAGCTGGCTGCCAGTGCACCTCGCCGGTATCGCGCTGATGGTGCCAGGTTGCCAGGGTGCGGCCGGCGACCAGCCGGTCGAGCAGCGCTTCGGTCTGCTGGGGGGAGTGCCCGCACAGACGGGCCACGACGGCCATGTCAGCTACGGGGCCGGCCGCGGTGGTGTGGGCGGCCAGGACCAGCGCGGCCAGGCGGTCTGCGGGTTTTGCCGCTGCCGGAACGATGAGCGGAGCAGGCTTGAGGGCCCAGTGGGCGGCGCGCCGGCGGGCGCTGCGGCACGGGGCCTGGTTCAGTGCGCCGTCCAGCAGCCGCACCTGCAACGGTGCTGCCCGGGGATCGGGCAGGTCGAGCCAGCGGTCCTGTGCCAGTTCCTGCCACGCCTCGGTGTGCCGGTGCAGGCGCATGCCGCGCAGCAGGCCGGCCGGCAGCCGGGCGCAGCCGTGCCTGTCGGCGCGCAGGGCGCATTGCAGGGCCAGCAGCCGGGCGGCGGGAGAGGTGACGCAGCCGAGTGTGGAGGCGAGGTGGGTGAGCATCTCCCGTACCCGTTGCGGCTCATCTCCGTGGACTCGCTGCAGGACGGGGGCTGATGCGGCCGATCGGCGAGGGCTAAGCAGAGTGTCGGGTACCACGGCGGTGTGGCTGGTCGCCGCCGCACAGGCCGCGCACGCGTCGACCAGCCGCCAGGTGCGGCCGCTGAGGTCGCGGGTCAGGGCCAGCAGTACCCGCCCAGCACAGCCGCGATGGCGCGGATGCCAGACGCAGCCCCGCACCCGGCACTGGCAACTGCGCAGATGTGCCGGCAGCGCGCTCGCGCGGACATGGCAGGCCAGATGGGCCAGGGCGGCTGACCGCGCGGAGGATGCCTGCAGGGGAAAGGTGCGGGCGGTACACGAGGGGCAGACGAGTGCAGGGCCGTCCGCCTGCGGGCGCAGCTCCACTGTCCAGATACGCCGCACTGCAGCATGTGCGTCACCGAACCTCATGGGCTGGTCGTCCTCCCGTCCGTCTGACTGTCTTGGCGGTGGGCACCCTGACAGGCCCCCGAGACGGACGCACTGTAGTGCAGATTCCCGCACCATGGATTCGCCGTTTCCCCGCTCCGGCGAAAGTGCAGAAACCTGCACTGACGGGGCAGGGGTCTGCACCGTCGGATTGTCGGGTGACGATCTTGCCGCCAGACCCCGACCTCACTGCGCTGCGCGTCGTGCTCGCGCGCCTGCGGGCCGAACGCGGTTGGACCTTCGACGAACTCGCCGACCGCAGCGGGCTTGCCCGGCGCACCCTCATCGACCTTGAACACGGCCGCACCACCGGCAGTGTCACCACCTGGCACACCCTCGCCCACACCTTCGACGTGCCCATCGAGCGCTTCCTGGGCGCCCTGTGCGACGACCACACCCCGCCCGGCACGGCCACTTCCTGAACTCTCGCTCCGTCCCGGTGCGCACCACGCCGTGAATCACCCGATCGGGCAATCAGGCATGGAACAGTCATCCGCAGTAACGCTCATGTGTGCGGGCTCGTTGGGCCGGCCGTGGGACATACCTGCGACACGTTGCTCACGCCTGCGTGTCGCCTGGCACGGTCCGGGCCATGTGCCCCACGCCCGCCCCCGACGACCGCCACTGGGACGGCAGCTCCCGCGCCACCCACCGCCCCCGCCCGCTCCGGGTGACCACCACCAGCCCCAGCCGCCTGCTGCGCGCCGGACAGACCGGCCGCTGCCGCCACTGCGGCCACCGTATCGACCTCTACCAGCGTCCCGACCAGCGGCCCATCGCCTTGCACCCCGCCGAACTGGCCACCGCCGACGTCCCCGAATCCTGCCGCTGGCACCTCAGCGGCGGCATCGCCTACCCGCACGGTGACAACAGCGCCTGGTGCCGCATCCCGCATGCCGTGCTCTGCCCCCACCGCACCCCGACCTGCCAGGCTGGCCCCCGCCTCGAGGTGATCCGCCGCCAACTCGCCGTTCGCACCCGCCGCCTCATCGACACCGGGGTTCTCACCTCCGCCCCACCCACCACCCCGCAGCCCGTCTCCCCGACTGGCGGACCGGACCGCCCCGTCGTCCAGCTGCTGCTGTGCCGCTACCTCACCCACCAGCGGCTCGAGGACCTGCGCTGCGTGGCCCAGACCCGCCACCGTCACCGCTGTCCTAACCCCGTCCTCGCCTCCGTCGGCCCGGCCGGGATGTGGAAACTGCTGCCCACCACCGCCCGGCACGGCCAACTTGCCCTGCATGATGCCCTGATGGCCATCTACGACCTTAGCCACCTCTCCTACGGCGAACAGCTGCGCTGGCGCACCCAGCGCTGTCCGGCACATGCCGCCGTCCCCGGCGCCGCCGACCTCGCCCTGGCCTGCTGGGAACCCTTCGACCCCCTCCTGCACGCGGCACACATCCACACCCGGCTGCCCCACTCCCCGCCCCGCCCGCACCGAAGGGGATGACCCGTGCCCCACCACGCCCTGGAAAACACAATGACCCGCCCCCTGCCCCCGCCCGTCCTGCACCGCGCCGCCCGCCTGCTGCCGCTCGCCGCCAACCACGACGCCACCCGCCTGATGGCCCTCGTCGCCGCCAAGACACCGCAGCGCGCTGCCCACCGGCTGCGCCACCGCCTCGGCACCCGGCTGCCCATCGACGTGATCACCACCCACTACCCGGACGCCGACCACAGCGTGCTGCTCAACGTCGCCTTCCCGCCCGCCGTGCACGCTGCCCTCACCGCCGACGCCCCCCGCGCCCGGCGGAATCCCGAGCGCTGCCTGGAACTGGCCGTGCGCCGGGCCCTGGCCGAGCACGCCGACCGGGAGACCGACCGCCTCGACCGCGCGGTGTCCCAATTGCTGGCCCACACCACCCCCGCCTACCTGCTGGCCGCCGTCGAGCACGCACTCACGCGGCTCCCCGAGAGGCCCACTCCGTGAACCCCACCGACGAACAGACGGCAGCCGCCGACGCCTTCCACGCCGGCCACCACCTCGCCCTGCAGGCCGGCGCCGGCACCGGAAAGACCACCACCCTCGCCTTCCTCACCCGCGCCACCACCCGACGCGGCCGCTACCTCGCCTACAACCGGGCCATCGCCCAGGACGCAGCCGCCCGCTTCCCAAGCACGGTGCAGTGCAAGACCGCCCACGCCCTCGCCTACGCCGCCGTCGGCCACCGCTACACCCGCCGCCTGAACGCACCCCGCCGCCCCGCCTGGCAGACCGGACAAGCCCTCGGCCTGACCAAAGCCGTCCGCATCGGCGACCGCGAGATCTCCCAACGCGCCCTGTCCAACGCCGCCTTGCGCACCGTCACCCGCTTCTGCCACACCGCCGACGAGGCCATCACCCGCCATCACGTACCCCGTCTCCGCGGCCTGGACGACCCCGATCTCCACGCCCAACTCGCCGCCCACCTCGTGCCGTTCGCACGCAAAGCCTGGGCCGACCTGCAGCACCCGGACGACGGCGCCGTCCGCTTCGACCACGACCACTACCTCAAGATCTGGGCCCTTGCCCGGCCGCGCATCCAGGCCGACTTCCTGCTGCTGGACGAGGCCCAGGACACCAACCCCGTCGTCGAACAGATCTTCCTCGCCCAGCGCGAGCACGCCCAGCTGGTCATGGTCGGTGACTCCGCCCAGGCCATCTATCACTGGCGCGGCGCCAAAGACGTCATGACCGGCTTCGACGGCACCCAGCTGACCCTCTCCCAGTCCTTCCGCTTCGGCCCCGACCTCGCCGCGGAGGCCAACCGCTGGCTGCATCTCGCCGATGCCCCGATCCGCCTCACTGGCACCCCTGCCGTGTCCACCGAGATTGGCCCCGTCACCCAGCCGGACGCCGTACTGTGCCGCACCAACGTCGGCGCCATGGCTCAGGTCATGATCCTCATGGCGGCCGGCTATCGGGTCGCCCTGGCCGGGGGAGGGGACAGCCTGCAGGCCCTGGCGTTCGCGGCCCGCGACCTGAAGGAAGGCCGCCGCACCCACCACCCCGAACTGATCCTCTTCCCCTCATGGGGCGATCTGCAGGACTACGCCGCCCACGACCCGGCCGGCCGCGACCTGCAGCCCCTGGTCAACCTCGTTGACACCCACGGCACCGAGGCCATCCTCACGGCCGTCGCCCACCTTGCCCCCGAGCCGCACGCCCAGGTCACCGTCTCCACCGCCCACAAGGCGAAAGGGCGTGAATGGCCCCGCGTGCTCATCGCGGACGACTTCGCCCGCCCCAAGGACAACACGCCCGACGAGCAGACAGGCCCCCTGCCGACACCCGATCCCATCGACGACGCCGAAGCCCGCCTGGCCTATGTAGCGGTCACCCGCACCCGCCAACGCCTCGACCTGGGCGGACTGTCCTGGATCCACGACCATCCCGACGGCCCCTTGGTCGGCCACGACCGCCCCCGTCCACCGGCGCTGCCACAGTCTCCTGCCGCTGCCAGGAAATGAGCCGGGTGCCCGCCAGATCGGCCTGTCGGCTGCCCGCACCCCTTCCGGGACGGCCAGTCTCGACGCGAGGCCCCGCTTCAGCGAGAGGGACGATAGAGACCTCCGTGAGCCCGATGCGCCTAACACACGCTCACTGCTGCGGCTGGGGCTGAAGCTGGGGCTGCGGAACGACAAAGACAAGTTTTGTGGTTTCCAGGCCCTTTGAGCCCGGTAGCGGTCATGCTGGTCCAGGGACGCGCGTGATGCGGGGGTGGAGGGGGACTTGCCGGATCAGCCTGACTTGTTCTCCGTGCAGCAGGAGGACGACGCGGAGGGTCTAGAGCACATAGCGCCATTCGTGGCACCGGTCGCTGCTGCACCGAGCGCAGTGACACGCGATCCGGTGGCACTGCGCATCGCCGAGGCCGTCCGGGACGTGTTCGGCGACTTCGGCTCCGAACACGGGCTGAGCCGCGGGGAGATAGCCCAGGCCTGCGCCGCGGTGGCCTCCGCCGACGAGTTCGATTCAAGATTCCGGGTCTTCATCAAACTTCGTCTGCTGGAGTCGCTGCACGGCAAGTCATATGACCAGCGGTATGTGTTCAACCCGACCAGCGGTGCCGCACTGCTGGTGTACGAGCGCCTGGGGGAGGCTGGCGGTGTCCAGGAGATCACCATGCTGCTGGACCGGGCCCGCGAAGGCCTTCTGAACGGCTCCCTGACCGAGGAGCAGCTGGCCGCCAAGATTGCCCAGGCCCGGCGGAGCCTTGCGAACTACACCAACCACCTGCTGCGGTTGGTGCGCACCAGGCCCATCGAAGAACTGCTCGGCCAGCGTCACCACCACGCCCACACCACATCGCTTGAGGAAGCGAAACACCTCGTCCATGCCGTCGCCGAGCAGTACCCCGCACTGCGTTCCGGCGGCACCCGCCTGATCCGGGAAGCCCTGCGCTACACAGGAGCCGTCCACGAGTTCCACGACCGGCTCATGCAGCAAGCCACCACCCGGCGCGACTTCAGCATGCTCCTACCCGAGCAGTACCTGACTGCGGCCCTTCGCTCCTCCACGGAAACGCTCGCGCAGGTGTTCGCCACGACCGTCTTCGACCCGCCCCACGTCCAGATCACCACGGGCCAGATCCTCACCGCCGCAGCCGACCACCAGCCCCCGCCGCCGCGGCAGCGCCTGCCGCGCCCTCCGACGCAGTCGCCCGGCCCGGATCCGGTCGAGTCCGCACGCGCCAAGGCTGCGCTCGCACGGCAGCGCCGAGAGGCCACCGTGACCCTGCTCATGGCCGGAAAGGACGAAGCCGATGTCACCGCCCGCCTGCGTGCCCTGCCCTGGCAGGTAGCAGTCAAGCACCTGGTCGACATGCTGCGCGCCGCAGCCGACCCCGCCATCCCCCTCATGCTCGACATCTCCCGCGAGGTCATCGTGGACGCCGCAGGACCGGTCACCTACGCCTCGCCGGTGACCGTGTACCGCATTCCCGACAGCCCACAAGACATGAACGACGACACCGAAGCCGCACCGCAGAGCCCTAATGAGTGACCCCTACCTGCTGGCACGGGCCCGAGCCCTGCGCACGGTCCCTGTCCCGGCGGACCGCGCAGGACTCACCCAGCTGCGCTGCGCCGCCGACGATGTGGAGCGCCGGCTGGTCGACGTCGTCACCCCGAACGGGACCCAGGAGCTGATGACCGGCTGGGCTCCCGATGTGGAACCGGCGAGTGGCGCGCTGGGCGACAGCGACGTCCACCGAACCGCCTCGACCGTCCGCCTGCTCACCCTGGCCTGCTGCATCCGCCACTGCTGGCCCGACCCCAGCCAGCCGCTGTACCCAGGACAACCCGCTGCGCAGCAGGACGTCCTCGCCGCCCTGACTCCTCTCCAGGACACCCTCGCGCCCCGCGACGGCGCGGCCGTGCTGGGGCAGACCGGGCACTTCCTGACGGCCCTGCGGTTCCTGCGCGCCTGCGGACACCTCGCGGCAGACGTCGGCGACGGCATGATCCGCCTCGGCCCCATGGTTGCGCTGTGGTCCGAGCGCGATGTGGCCGAACTGCGCAACGGCTACGACATCCTGCCCGCTCCGAGGAAGGGGTGAGCCCGTGGACGTACCGGCATTGCAAGCCCTGTCCCACAACCGGCGGGCCGATGTCCGAGCGGCGGTCTGTGCCGTGGAGACCGCCGTGATCCCCGTACCGTCCGTCCACTACCGTGCCCTCGCCGAGATCCCGCTGCGCATCGTGGTGGAACAGGTCCTGGCCGCATCCGGACGCACCCTGCTCGCGGTCGGCGGCGGCTACCTCTCCGGTTACACCGACGAGATCAGACAACGTCTGGCGCACGAAGGAATCGGAGTCCTGCCGCGCGACGACCGTGCCGTCCTCACCTTGATCCTGCTGTTCAGCGTCGCCATTCCCCGAGCGTCCGGCACCGCCCTGCCCGAGCAGCTGTGGACCCAGGGCACCCCCGTGCCCAGGGACCAGCTCAAGGGCTGCCAGGCGTCTGACGTCGTTCTCACCAGCGCGCTGCAGCGCCTCACCCACGCCGACCTGGTCCGCCGGACCAGAACCGGCTACGTCCTGGGCCACCAGTTCCTGCGGCTGACGCCGGCTGTGGGCGCCGAACTGTTCGAACAGCTGATCCTGCTCGCCGATCCCGACAGTGCTCTCGCCGAATCGATCCGCCGGCGCCGCGCCCGTCCCACCGTGCCGACGGCCACTGCTCTTGATCACGAGGTGCATGACAGATCATGACCACCCCGCCCACCTCCGACCCGTCCCGGGGCATCGTCGGCGACCGCCAGCTCATCGCTGTCCAGGCCTTCGACATCGCCCGGCTCACAGCACACGCCGTCCCGATCGTCCCGGAGACCTTCATCGCCGTCTCCGGTCTCGGCCCCAAAGACGACTCGAACGGCTCCGGCAAGACCAGCTTCCTCATCGCGGTCTCCCTGCTGCTGGCCGATCCGCAGTGGCGCCTGGAGACCAACGGGGGCCGGCACGCCAGCGGCATCCTGTTCCGCCCCGATGCAGCAGGCGTCGACCAGGCTCACCAGGCGTCCCCGGTCACCCACGGCTACATCGTCGGCGTCTTCGCCCACCCCGACGAACCGGCCGCGAACCCCTTGACCGTCTGGGTCCGCATCGCGACCACCACCCCCTACCTGCAGGCCAACTGGACCGAAGGCCTGCACGTCGCCGACGCCCCCACCGATCACGAGCGCAGCATCCAGGCCGACGCCCTGTGGCGCGAGCTGGGCACCCGCCAGCTCCTGTCCGCCCGCGCCATGGCCGAGAAGCTCTACGGCACCGCCCCGCGCTGCCTCACCTACCTCGACACCCCCCTGCGCCCGCCCGTGCCCTCACTGCTCAGCCAGCAGCTGACCGAGATGGAGCCCCACGACATCGGCCGGTCCCTGATCGCCCTGTCAGGCATGACCCCCCTGCTGGAGGAGGAAGACGACCTGCGCGGCCAGGCCCTGCAGCATCGGATCAGCCTCGAGAAGGCCCAGACCGAGCACACCCAGGCACTGCTCGCCGAAGAACAGGTGATGAGCGGTGTGCGCGCCCGCGAGACCGCCCGCCTCGCCCTCCAGCGCGGCCACGAGGCATGGCACCGCTACCTCGCGGCCTCCTACCGCGACGCCCACCACAGTGACCAGCGCGTTGCCGCGCTCATGGAGGAGGAGAGGCAGGCCGCCGAGACAGCCGCGGTCCTGGTGCAGGACGCCGAGGACCGTCTGAACTTGCTCGGGTCCGCCGAAGAACTCGCCACCCAAAGAGGCGCAGCCCACCAGGCATGGTCCGACGCCCGACAACTTGTCGGCGAACTGTCCAGGAAAATGACGGAGTTGACTACGCAACAAGCGATGCTGCGGAGTCGGCGGGCCACCCTGCTGCCTGCGGCGCAGGGCTGGGACGGCAGCAACTTCACCGCCACGGCCGCCCGCCTGGAGCAACGCCAACGCGAGCACGCCAAGGCAGAGCTGCAATGCGACGAAGCCAAGATCGCCGTCACCCGTGCCCGCACCCACCTGCACGACGTCGAGCAGGGCCGCAGCGGTCAAGCAGGCCGCGCCATCGATCTGCTGGGCGAACACCGCATCCGTGCGCACGGCCTGCTCGACCAGCTCAACGTGGACGAGGCCGCCCGCCCGGAGTGGGAACCGCGTCTGGCCCCCTGGCAGGACGCGATCGTCGTCGAACCCGAGCATGAAGACACGGCCCGCCGCCTGCTGCATGCCGCTCTGCCCGGCGCCCAGATCATCTCCTCCGACACCGGGCAGAAAGCCCTGCCCGAGGGCATCCACAGCACCCTGAACGTGACCCGCTTCCTCGCCACCCTCCAACAGCGACTGATTCCCTCGTCCGACGGCTTGGCCGTCCGTGACCAGGCACTGGCGCTGACCGTGACGGGCGGCTTCCCCAACACCCTGGCCGGACGCGAAGCCCAGCTCCGGCAGGCTCGCGCCGACCTCGCAGCCGCCAAACACGCATGCACCGCGGCCACCGAAGCCATGAGCGCGGCCACCGCTGCCCTCACCCTGGCCCAGACCCTGCACGCAGCCGCCCAGGCGGCTGAAGAACTCGCACACCTTGGCACCCAGGAGAACGACCTCCAGACCAAGATCGACAATCTCGCCGGCCGCTCCGCCAACGCCGCTCGCGACGAGCAGGAGCTCCAGCAGGTCTGGCAGGACGCCGTGGCCCGGCACGCCTCCCACAAGCAGCTCCTCACCAGCGCAAAGCTCACCCTGGAAGGGGCCAGCAAGGCGCTCAAGGAACGCCAGCGCAACCTGGCCGCTCTCGAACGCCAGCGCGAGCAGGTCGCCGCATCCCAGTGGCAGCAGCAGTGGGGCGCAACCCTCGA
The DNA here is from genome assembly GCF_001278075.1 of Streptomyces pristinaespiralis. GTDB lineage: Bacteria > Actinomycetota > Actinomycetes > Streptomycetales > Streptomycetaceae > Streptomyces > Streptomyces pristinaespiralis. The sequence goes on from NZ_CP011340.1 coordinate 8,496,002, forward strand.
AGACGCCACCCGCCTCCTGGACCAGGCATCGGACCAGACCCGTTCCTCCCGGCCGGCAGCCCTGCGCCGACAATCGGAAGACCAACTGCGCCGGGCCTACGAGCACTACGGCGTCGATGGCACCCCGGGCGCGGACGTCAGCCAAGACCTCCGCACGGGCCAGGAAATGATGCAGTCCTTCGCCGACACCGATCCCGCCGGCCTCCCCTCCCTCACCTTCGCCGACGTGGCAGCCCCGCTAGACAACCGCCTCGCTGGCCATCGGGACCAGGACGAGGTCGCCGCAGCGCGCATCACCCACGACCAGCACGCCCGACAGCAGGCGATCGCAGAACTCACCGATGGCGTCGCCACCAGCACCCGCAACCTGAAAACCCTCCAGGACATGATCGAAAAGCACCTCGACGGCCTCTTCGCTCAGATCAGCGTCGCATTCCACGACCTCGACCTGCGCAGCGACGGCCACGGAGCCAAACTCGAGCACATCAGCGTCCGCCCCCAGGGTGCCGGGGACTGGCAGTGGCAGGTCATCCCGCGATGGAAACGCTCCCGCAGCGGCGGATACGTCTCCTACCGAGAAAACGCCAACAGCGCCCAGGTCAAGGTGCACGCCATCCTGCTCGTCCTCGCGGCGCTCCTGGCCGACTCCCACACCCAGGGCAGAGTCCTGATCCTGGACGAACTCGGCAACAGCCTCGGGGAAGTCAACCGCAAGGACATGCTCGCCGCCCTGCGCGACGTCGCACGCGACCAGCACCTGACCATCCTCGGCACCTGCCAGGACAGCGTCCTTGCCGACGCCGCCGACGTCTGCGGGGAACTGCTGTGGTTCGTCCACGCATCAGCAGCCGACATCATCAACCAGCCCACCAGCGCATGGGCCTTCGACAGCAACGGCGCCCGCACCCAACTCACCGAAGACTGGATCACCGCAGGACGCGCCCATGCCTGACCTCACCCCCCAACCTCCACTCCTCATCGGCGAGGCACACGGCCGCGAGACCGTTCCCCTGCGCAACCTGCCGCCAGGCATCACCGCCGTCACCCTGCCGCGTATCACCAAGGACAGCGACGACACCATCCACGTGCGCGTCCCCCGAGACCGCCGACGTCGCGTCAGCCCCCGGCAGGTCGACCTCGTCGCCGACCACCCCGTGAGCCCCTACGACCCACCACCCGCCCTGACCACCCGACAACTGATCAAAGTCCTGCAGACCAAGACCGCCAAACGCTGGCCCACCATCCAGGCCGACCTCGGCGACAACGCCTGGCAGATCGTGGCCGATCTCATCCGCTGCGGCGCCGTCATCCTGCGCTGCGACGTCGTCAACGCCACCGGCTACAGTCCGCGCTCATGGACCCTGACCCGGTCATGGGCCGAACTCGCCGAGGACAAACTCGCTGAACTCCAGGGCCGCCAGCATCCCGAGGACCTGCACCGCGAGCTCCTCGACATCATGTCCGGCATCCCTGAGCTCGCCCATGAGCACGCCCTGCTGGCCACGACCCCGCCCGGCCGGGTCCTGAAGATCCCTGAAGGCACCGCCACCAGGGCCGAGGACTGGCGGGTATACGAGATCGCCATCCGGGCCGCCGGCGTCTGGTGGCCCGCCCAAGGCGCACCACGCAAGATCACCGCGAAGGAGCTCGCCGGACGTAGCCTGCGCGACACCAAGAGCGCCTGGACCCCCGCCCGGCAGCAGGCCTTCTCCAACCTGATCGGTATCCCCTTCGACCAGGCCGTCGACAAGGCCGACACCGAACTACGCATCCGTGGCCCCCTGCAGTGGCGCGTCGGTACCGTCATCGCCGACGCGGCAGCCTGCCGCCCCTGGCTCGCGCTTCCCGCCCGCGGTGTCCGCGCCCTCGGCATGATCTCCTGCGAGGCCCGAGGCGTCTTCCTGGTCGAGAACGAGGACACCTTCGAACAGGTCTGCAAGATCCCGGAGATCGCCGACACCTGGCTGTGCATCTGGGGCAAGGGCTATGCGACCGACGGCCTGGCCGAATTCCTCCGCGGCCTCGACGGCCTGCCCGTCGCGGCATGGGGCGACCTCGACGCCCACGGCATCCGCATCATCGGCAACCTCGCCGACCGCATCGGGCGGCCCGTCACACCCGTCGCGATGACCGTCGACCTCTACCGGGGCGGCACCAAGTACCGCCAGGAGCCCACGAAACTGAAGGAGAACCGCAAGCTCGCCGCCCAGCTGGCGTGCGACGGCATCGAGGCCCTGCGCGACCTGGCTGAAGAGATCACCCGGACCGACGGGCACGGCTGCGAACAGGAGACGCTCTACAACGAAGTCCTCCCCGCACTCCCCGGTCTACTGAAAGCCGTGCATGTGTCCGGCAGTTCCTGACCTCCCAGAAGCGGGTAGCGGCCAGCAGGTAGGTTCGGGCCGGGCGTGCCCGGCCCCGGCCTTCCTGCTCCAGCCGGTGGCCTGATGCAAACACGGCATAAACACGCTGCCGCGTCTTTGGCGCAGGGCGAGTGCCTCGCTGCGCACGGCTCAAGGGACGAGGATGCCGGCGAGCAGGGACAAGTCGAGCTGAGGCAGACGTCCGGCGTGCGCGCGCAGATGCCGGGCTTCGGCCAGCATGACATGGGAGAACACGTCCTCCCTGGGCGAGTGGGCCATCAGACGGTGGTGGGCGCGGGCGCCGGCCAGCAGCGGGCGCGCCCAGGCAGGCACGGCGTGCAAAGGGCAGTGCCGATGGCCAGCCCCGTGGAGCTTGATGACGCAGACGTCGCCGGAGATGTCGAGGTCGCGGGTGAAGCGCAGGCTGCCCAGGCCGGTCTGGGTGAAGGCCAGCACACTCAGCGCTCCAGCGATGAGTGGGTGCGTGAGAGCGGTCAGGGCGGCGGCCTCCTCGGGCGCGATCTCGAGGGCAGGGGCGGCCTGGACCAGCTGCGCCGTGGCCAACGCACCGGCACAAGGGGGAGCTTGCCGCCCGGGCCTCGTCGACGCTGCTTCGGTCCCGCGCGGCTGCGGGGCGGGCGCCTGCCTCGCAGCCGTCGCCATCGCCGCCGGTCCTGTCATCGCCGGGAGAGCGGGAGGGAAGGACGGGCGCGCGGGTATCGGTCCCGGCTCGGCGAGGAGCGCCTCGAACTGGTCCCGGCCGCTGATGCGGCGCTCCACGCGGGCCAGCGACGGCGGCAGTCCGCGCGGCGGCTTCTGCCACAGCAGGGTCAGCTGAGCTCCCGTCGACTCGCGCCAGGCGAGCAGTTGGTCGATCCGCCGGAGGGTCAGCAGATGAGCTCGGGGGACCACAACGTGCCGCACCCCCATCGCGACACCCCAGGCAGCAGCGGCGAGCCAGGCCGCGTTCACCGAGTCCAGCCACACATCGGGGGAGTGGGGCCCGGGGGCCAGCCGCTTGCCCAGCGCATACAGCATGTCGTGCGCCAGCGCGGCCGGGCTGGAGCTGGCCGGCGTCGGCTGCACGGTGATGCGGCCTTCCCCGGGCCGGTGCGCCTGCAGCGCCGCCCGGGTGTAGAACAGGTCGTCCCGCTCGTCCACCACGATCGTCACGTCGCTGTACACCAGTGCCATCGCCCCCTCCCGGCCGCGCCCCGCCACACCGCCCCGTATCGGCCAGGCGCCAGGCCGGTCCGTACGGCGCGCAATGGTTGTGGCAGCGGCCCGGGCTCGCCGGGCCGCCGCGGATGTGCGGCGGCTGCTACATGCCGCCCAGCTTGCTGTACACCCAGTTGACGAGGTCCTGCTTGACCTCGGTCAGGCCCTTCTTCTTCATGCCGTTGAGCATGTGCTTGGTGATGGTGGCCCAGTTGCGGAAGTTGCCGTGCGCCGCGGCCCGGTCGATGTTGCGGATCATCTGCGGGTCCACCCCGGCCCACAAGGAGTGAAACGCCGGCAGGGTGGCGACGACCTCGGCCTCGGGCATGCGCGTGAACTTCTGCCAGATGAAGATCCGTGACGCCAGCATAGGTTCACGCTTGAGGACCTTGTAGCAGCCATCGCCGCCGGCGAAGATCACCGCGATGTCGGTATTGCGGTCGTCCCAAAGGTGGCGCCAGTACTCGAACGAACTGCGGCCCATCCACTGGGCCTCGTCGCACACCAGCACGCGGAACGTCTGCGACAGCGTTTCCTTCAGAAGTGTGTCGAATTCGATCGGCCGGGTCGGCGGTTCCCCGGGCAGCCCCAGGGCGTTAAACAGTCCGTGGCGGATGTCGCGGGGGGTCGGTCCCGAGCGCAGCTCCAGGCGGTAGGTGTTGTCGGGGGCGATCTTGCGCAGCGCCGAGTTCACCGACATCGTCTTGCCGTATCCGGCCGCTCCGTAGGCGACCATCATGGCCTTGGCGTCGATCGTCGCCTGCACGTCGTCCAGGGTCGTCATGAGCGTATCGGTGGCCACCAGGTGCGCATTGAGGCGGTGGAAGTGGTCCTCGTCCTCTGCGGGCAGCCTGCCGTAGTCCATGTCGCCGCTCACGCGTTCTCCTCAGGGGCGTTGTCGTCCGGCTCGTCCGCGGCCGGAAGGACCGGGCGGGCCCAGCCGTCCGGGACGGGCTGGTGCGGGATGTAACCGGGATCGGCCCGCCGCAGGTCCGTGGCGTCCGATGCGGCAAGTTCTGCCTCGGCCTCCGCCTCGGTCAGCGCACCCAGACGCTCGGGCGGGGTGGCGGTGGTGACGGCCTCGAAGCGTTCGCGCCGCAGCCGTGCGGCGGCCTTCATGTCCGCGCGAAGCCGCCGCGCCTTGGAGGTGCGGGCTTTGCGGACCTTGCTGACCTGCTCCTCGCTGGCCGCCTCGGCCAGGACGGCGCTGCCCAGGTGTACGCCGTCCAGGCCGAACACCTCGATGGCCAGGTCGTGGTGGGGCAGGTGGCGCACCGCGACGCGGACGCCGGCCTGGCCCACCATCCAGGGGGCGATGTAGTGGCGATTGCGCCACTGCACGCCCTGCGTGGTGATGGTGCGGGTGCGTCCGTCGTCCGCGAGCCCGAAATGGGCCAGCTGCTCGGCGGCAACGTCGTGCAGGGGAGTGGGGTCGCACGACCACGCCTGCATCGGGGTGCGGCCGCCCAGCGCCCTGGGCTGGTGCTCGGTGTTCCACCAGTGCACCCACTTCAGCAGCAGCTCCACGAACGCCTCGAAGGTGAGCGCGGGCTCGTCCGGATCCGCGGTGCGCCCGCCGGTGAGCGTCTGCCGGTGTACGTAGCGCGGCATGGAGACGAACAGCATGTCCTCGACCGCACCGTTGAGCGCCTCGATGGTGCCCTTCAGATGCGGGCTGTAGGCCGGGAGATCGACGACGGGCACGGCGAAGGCACCCAGGGCCGAGGCCACGGTGGCACACAGGAACTCCTTGCCGCGGTCCACCCTGATCAGGCCCGGCAGCCCTCCGGCCGGGCCGAAGGGATCGGCTCGGTCCAGAGCCATCCGCAGGGCCGCCAGCACCGCATCCGCGCTGGGTGCATGGGGCGTCACGGCCACCCCCGTGATGACTTTGGTGTGGCAGTCGATGAACCAGGTCACCCAGGGCTGCACGAGCTGGTCCTCGAGCAACACCCGCACAGGCACACACTTGTGGTCGCCCTCCCAGGCGGCGTTGCGGTGCGCGGGAGGGCGCTGCCCGAACACGTCGAAGGCCCGCCGGGCAGCCTCCCCCTTGGCGAGCCCGGCCCGCTCCCCGGGCGTCAGGTCCCGCCGCAGCGCCCGGTGGAGCGTCGACAGCGACGGGGCCGCAGGCAGCCGGGGCTCGTCCAGGGCCCGCTGCTTAAGCTCACGGTGCACGGCGGAGGCGTTGCCTCCCCACACCACCAGCAGCCGCCGCAGTTCAGGGGTGACGCGGAACCGTGTCCGGGACGCCGCATCGACGTGGCCGGTGGCGCGCGCCTCGGCGACCCACCGCCACACCGCCCGCTCCGAGCGGCCCACGGCCGTCGCGACCAGCTTCACGTGCGCGCTGGTCAGCTCGCCGCTCTGGTCCAGCGACAGCAACCGTGGCAGCGCGGCCAGCCGCCCCGTGCGGGCGGTGAACACCGCTTTGCCAGCACCCTGCGTGCCGGCAGAAGAGTCACTCATGCGGTCTGCTCCTTACATGGATACGAATCGTGGAAAGGACCGGAAGTGCCGTGCTTGCGCCGGGTGTTGGCGGTGAAGGCGGACGGCACTGGCGTTCCCGGCCGTTTGCAGGGCCGTGATGCGGCGTCATGCCGGGGGAGGGCGGGTACGGCGGGGCCATCAGCCCGCACCGGCTGCGAGCGTCGGCAACTTCGCTGGGAGGGGGCGTGCTTCTCGAAGGCCAGGCTGCTTCAAGGGGCAGGCTTATGCCGGGGCATCGGGGGCGCCCCGGCGCTGGCCAGTCTTGTTGCGGCACCTGGGGTGGAAGGCCGCGGTCGGCGCTGAGCTGAATGCTTGTCAGCGCCGGCCGCAGGGCTTCCTGGGGCGCCTGCATGCGCCGGGAGGACGTACGGGATTGGTCGGGCGCAGGAAGGGAGGAGAGCTACCGGTGTCCCAAGGTGCTGCCCTGGGGCGGACGGGCTCCTTGGCGCCACTGCTGGCCGGCCCGGTGTTGCTCAGGCGTGTTCCAGCATGCGCCGGATCCCGTCGCGGATGATCGTGGCGCGTTCTTGCGCCGTGAGCCAGGTGGCTGTGGAGCCCTGGGCGGTCTTTTCGACGAACAGCACGTCTTCGACGGCGTCGGCTACCGGATACAGGTGGCTGATGACCGCGAGGGTCTTGTCCTGGATTGCAGCGTTGCTCAGGACGGGAAGGGTGGCCTCCAGGCGGTCGGAGTCCAGCGAGCCGAACCCTTCGTCCAAAAACAGGCTCTCCAGCTTGCTGTTGCTGCGGTTGTGAAGTTCCACGAATGCCAGTGCCAGCGCGAGGGAGGTCTGGAATTTCTCCCCGCCGGAGAGGGTTTCTCGGCCGCGCGTGAGATTCGTAGCGGACTCCACGATCTTGAAGTCCTCGGTGAACCCATAGAGCCCGGTGGAGATCTGCTGGAGGATCCTGCTCCCGTAGCGGAGCAGCGCATGGGTGCGCTGGTCTGTGAGATAGGTGAGGAACTTCGTGTCGGTGAGCTGGTCCCTCACTCTCCTCCACACTGCGGCCTGTTCATCCGCGGCGGTGATGGCAGCGTCCAGTGCCTCGGCGTAGGGGATTTGGGACTGCGCGGTACGCAGGTCGGACTTGGCTTTGTCGTGCGCTGCTTCCGCGTCGCTCGTCTTGCGGCTGAGCGGGTCGAGAAGGGCGGGTGCCAGCAGGTCGCTCTTCTCCGGCACCGGGAAGCCCGGGTCATGGTCGGTTTCGTCGGCGGCGGCCCCGGCTTGGAGGGTGAGGTCCTTCTCGAACGCGTGGATTGCGTCCGTGGCTCGCTGCCCGGATTGTTTCAGTGTGCCCGCCAGTTGCTGGCTCAGGGAGGCGAGGGCCTGGTAGTAGGCGTCGACGAAGGCCAGGTCGGATCCGTCCGGGGCAGGAGGCAGTTCTTTGGGCGCCTCGCTGTCAAGGAGACTTTCGGCGTCGGTGGCGGCGTCCGCCCAACGCTCCAGCTTTTTGATGAGATTGCGGGTGGGAGTCTCAACCTTGCGCCGGCGGCGTCCGTCCAGGGCCTGGCGGTGCTCGGTGTGCTCGGTGAGGGCCTGCTGTGCTTCGTCGCGTGCCTGTGCTGTCTGTTCGAGCTGTGCGAGGCGCTGACCGGCTGTCTCCAGCGCTGAGGCGATGTCCTTCGGGGAGGGGAGGTCCTGCGGTGTGTCCTGCGCGGGTCGTATCGAGGCCGGGAGCTCGGTGACCTCGCTCAGCAGTGTCTGCAGGTCGCTCTCGTACTGCAGCTGGGTCTTCTCCAGCCGTTTGCGTTCGCGCTGCAAGCGGCCGCGCTGGCGTTTGAGGTCGGCCCGAGCCGACTCCTTCTCGGCCTGCGCGGTCGCCAGCTCTGCCTGGGCGCTCGTGTGGGCCGCGAGCGTTTCTGCTTCCGTATCGCGCAGCGGCTGGACGAGTGTCTTGACCGCACGGGTGATCTGGGCCCGGTTTTTGGGGTCGCTGCCCGCGAGGGCACGCGCCTGCGCGGCCGTCTGCTGGCTCAGCGTGTCCAGAGTCGTGGCCACGCCCGGCACGACGTTCGGCCGCATCGTGTCCACCAGCTCCTGCAGCTGAAGCAGTGAAGTGTCCATGCGCTCGAGGGCGGCCAGATGCGCGCGCTGGTGCTTCTGGGCCCCTTGCCCGGTCGCGTTCAGCTGGGCTGTTGCCTCCGCCGCGGCGGTTACCGCTGTGTTCACGGCTTTCGAGGATTTGGTGAGCTGACCTCTGGCTTTGTCAAGCGCCTTGCCGTCCAGCGGGGAGGGGGGAGTGAAGTCGGTCGGGAGGGGCCGGACGCAGACCGGGCAGGCGTCCCCTGGCGCCAGAGCGGAACCCGCCGTGTGGGCGGCTTCGCCGCGCTCCACCGCAGCAAGCGCCTCCTCGGCTTCTTCCCGTGCCCCGCGCAGCTGACGCAGCTCAGCTTCCAGCTTGTCGACGCGGCCGCGCTGCTCCTCGACTGTCTCGAGCGCCGTGTTGGCCGACTGCAGATGTGCCGCCGCAGCGGTGGCTTCCTGCAGCGGGCCCCGGACGGCCTCCTGGATCTGGTCGGTGTGCGCGCGGGCCTGGGTGACGGCATGCTGTGCCAGGTCGGCTTCCTCGACGAGAACCGCCAGGCGCTGCTCGTGCTCGGCCAGCTCCTGCTGTGCTTGCGTGTGCTCCTGCTCATGTTCGCCGTGCTGCAGCTGCTCCTGTTCAAGCCGCTGCATCAGGGTGTCCAACCCGGCTGCACGGCCCGGCAGGCCGGACAGCACAGTCACCGCACCGGACAGGGACCGGACCGTGTCACCGGCCTGCGTGGCCGCCTCCAGGGCGGCCTGCGCCGCGTCCAGCTTCAGACTCAGATCGCGTCCGGCCGCTTCCTGCGCTGCGGCTTCGGCATCGAGCTCCGTCTTCGCCTTGGCCAGCGTGGCCAGGGTGACAGCCGCATCCGGGACGCTGCGCTCACGCAGCAGCCGTGCCGCCTTGTCCAGAGCGGCCTTGCGGTGCTTGTGTGCGACGGCCCGCCCTTGTGCCGCGCGCAGAGCGGCCAGCCGCTCGCGTCGGCTTTCCGCGATGCCACGCGTACGCTCCACATCCAGCGCCGCCTGTGTGGCGACGGCATGGGGATCTCGCAGGAGGTCCGCCCGGGCACTCCTGGCGTCGAGGATGCCCGCGCTCAAGCTCTCCAGTCGAACGCCGGCGTGCTTGCGGACACGTTCCAGTTCGTTGATGCCGAAGACGTGCCGCAGGATGTCGGCGCGGTCGCCTCTGTTCGCCTTGAGCAGGTTGTCGAACTTCCCCTGGGGCAGCAGGACCGTACTGACGAAGCCCTTCCAGTCCAGACCGATGAGCTGGGTGACGGCATCTGTCACCGCGCGCATGTTGTCGACCCGCAGGTCGGCGCCGCCTTCGGCCATGGACTCCAGAACAGCCTGCGGCTTCCTGCGGTTTGCATACAGCGTGCGCCGCACCCGCCACGGGCGGCCGTTCACGGAGAACTCGAACGTCACGTGCATGCTGGGGCTGCCGGTGCTGATCAGCTCGTAGGCTTCCTCGGGTTTGCTCGACCACGAGCTCGCCCCGTACAGGCCGAAGGTGAACCCCTCAAGGAGAGTGGACTTGCCGGCGCCGGTACGGCCCAGGATGGCGAACCGGCGCTTCCCGGCGAAGTCGATGGTGCAGGTGCCGGGGTAGCTGCGCATTCCGCTGACGATGAGCCGGCTCGGCTTCACGACGCCTCCGTCCAGGTGTTTTCCAGCGCAGCGCGGAGCATTTCCTCGGCCAGGACCGGAGGCAGCGTCTCGTCGTCGAGCTCGTTGAGCAGGTGGGTGAATGCGGTGACGGTGGACTCCGCGGCAGCGCCGCTCAGTCCCTCGGATGCCAGGTAGGCGCGGAAGGCGTCGGGGAGCTCCGGCTCCTCGCCGGGATCCCCGTCCATGACAGCCTCGGCGGCCGCCTCCCGTGCCGGTACGGGGTTGACGAGGATCGCGTTCGGGACGATCTCGGCGATCTTCTGGCTGAGGAGCCCATCGGGCTCTTCGCCGGCGATTACCGCTTTGAGGAAGGTCCCGTCGTACTGGGCGGCCGCGGCCTTCAACTCCTCCAGAGTCCCGGGGAAGTGGGCCAGCCGTCGGCCACTGGAGAGCCGGCGGGGCAACGCCCTTACCGGTCGTCCGGGGTCGGCGTCGACGATCACGACGCTTTTGGATTCGTCGGCTTCGCCGAAGTCCATGGCGAGCGGACTTCCCGCGTAGCGGGCGATGCACTTGGCGCCCCGAACCGGTTGCGGGCGATGGATGTGCCCGAGAGCGGCGTAGGAAACCTCCGGAAGATTCTCGGGGCCGGTTTCGAAGCGGTCGTCCACGGCCCGTCCGCCCCGGGAGCCTTGGGCGCCGGTGACGTACACGTGGGCCGCGAACAGCAGGATGTCCCGGTCGGGGTCGTACCCCTCGTGCATGGCCCTCATCAGCTGCGCCTGTAGCCCGCGCATCCCCTCGGCGTAGTCGGCGTACGACGTGCCGGTCGCGGAATGCTGCCAGAAGTGGTTCGGATGCACGAACGGCAGGACGGCCAGGCGGATTTGCTGCTCACCGCCGCAGGCGTCGAAGGTGAGGACACCGCCGTCGTCCGCGGGGCGGAACCGGTCGGCGAAGAACAGGCCCCGGCCCCGCAAGGGACCGTTCATGGAGCCGAAGAACTTGAAGTATGCGGGGGAGTCGTGGTTGCCGGCCAGGACCACGGTGGGGGCGATGGCGGCGAGTTCGATCAGGGTGTCCATGGCGCGCGACATGGCCCGGATGGTGGGACGGGAGTGGTGGAACAGATCGCCGCTGTGGACGATCAGATCCGGCTGGCTTTCCTGGGCGATGGCCACGATCTCGGCCAGGACGGCGTCGAAGTCCTCTTCGCGGGCGTGCCCGTGAAAGATGTGGCCTAAATGCCAGTCGGAAGTGTGGAGCAGTCTCATGCCTTCGTGCGCCCTTCTGGGAAGCGAGGCGTAGGAGGGCACCGGTGGTGCCTTATGAGCCCGGGACTGTACACCAAATTCCCTGGAGTAAAACTGGGAGTCCCGAGTGACTGCTGGCCTCCGGGCACGGACGAACGCATGACCGCTCTCGAGGAGCGCATGCAGCAGCTGTCAGGAGGCGGTCGGGCGGGCACTCGCGCAACACGCTACTTTCCAAGTACGCCTTCCAAGCGTGATTTGACACGCAGTCGACTCACCTGGAACGTTCTGTGCGGGCTCAGTGCGGCCCGGACATGGCCCAGCCGGCGACCATGCCTGCGGTCGCCGAGCCCCATCTGGTCGCGCCTGTGCGCGACCAGATCCACCAGGTATCGGTCTTTACTTTTTCCTGGAATGAAACTGGTATATACGGGGGGCTGCTAGCATGCGGGCATGGATGAGCATCTGGTCGCACTCGAGAAGCGCATGCAGCAGCTGCAAGAGGCGCTCCGGCAGGCGCTCACACGACACGACACCGCCCAAGTGAACTCCCTGGGCGAGGAGCTGACACGCACTCGACACGCGTGGAACGTTCTGTGCGGGATCACTGAGGTCCCGGACACGGCCCAGCCGGAGGTGCAGCCAGGGGTCCGGCCTGAGCCCGCGCTGGCAGTCGTCGAGCCCAACCAGGACGTGCCCGTACGCGACCAGGTCCACCAGGCGCTCGCCCTGCTCACCGTCCCCGCCTCGCCCAAACTGCTCAGCCAGGTCCACCAGGCTTTCTTCTCCACCCCGCTGAACACGGCACGCATGACCACCCTGCGCCGCGACGAGGAACGCTCCTTCCGCTCCGCCCCCTACGGCCGCGCCTACTACATCTGCCCCGCGCTGACCTCCGACCTGCTCTCACCAGCCCGCGCGCTGCTCGCCCTGAGCACCTGGTCACTGGAGCAGCGCCTGGTGGGACCGCTCACCCAGCGCGTCCACTTCCTCACCTCGGCCCTACGGCTCGCGGACGCCGCCGAACACCTCGCCGGCGAGGCCGGGATGCCACAGCCCGTCCAGCAGCTGCTGCTGCACTACAGCCGCAACATCCACGGCGACGCCCCCCGGGGCCCGCTCGACCTGGACGCGCTGCGCCGGGCCGCCGCAGCGGAACTGGAGATCCACGCCGACGACGACGCCGACACCCGCGCCGAAGCGGCCCAGCGCGCACGTCAGCAACTCGGCGACGCGCAGCAGATCTTCGGCAACATCCTGCGCAACACCGCCCGCCTGCACCGTACTTCGTAAACCCGCCTCTGCAACCAGCACGGCTGTGCCCTGTCCCGCCAAGGAAAACAGTGAGCTCGCTCGACGAACGACTGGGCGTATTACGCGGAACCGCTGCGCCCATCCCGCACAATGCACGCACCCTGGCAGCCTTGACCGCCAATCCGAGCTGCGAGCGCCGCTCCCTGCTGGATGCAGCCGGTATCGACAAAGACGCCCTCGCCGCCCATCTGGGCCTCCCGCGGCTGCTGAGAAAATCCCAGCTCGCCCTCGACTACGGCCTCGCTTTCGAACGCAAGGTCACCGCCCAGGCCGGAGCCCCCCTGGTACCGCTGCTCCGCCAAGCCCTGGGCCTGAGCGTGCCGGAGGTGTCCTACGAGGACGTCAACAGCGTCGGCAGCGATGACGACAAGTCCCCTCTGCGGCTGCGCCGCATCCACACCCGCTCCCGCATCCGCAGAGCAGCACACGGCAGGCCGGACCCCCGCACCCTGCTCGACCACCCCGTACTGCGTCTGACCGTCGCCGGCCACCAGGCCTACCTCGAACCCGACGTCATCGCCTTCCAGCGCGAGGGCGTCTTCTATGTCGTAGAGATCAAATCCTTCCCCGTCATCCACGGACAGCTCGACCCCCTCAAGGCCACCGCAGCGCTGACCCAGGCCGCCGCCTACGTCCTGGCCCTGCGGGAACTCCTCGCCGAGGACGGTCTCCCACCAGAGCGCGTCTCCGACACCGTGGTCCTGGTCAACCCGCGCAACTTCACACGCCACCCCACCGCCACGCCCTTCAGCGCCCACAAGCAGATCAAGAACCTGAGCCGCCACCTCGACAGACTGCGGCGCCTGCCCGAACTGCTGGGCAAAGTTCCCCCCGACACCACCTTCGACCTGGCGCCCGGCCCCGACCAGAAACCGACCCGGCCCCGCGGTGAACTCGTTGCCGCGCTCGCCACCGTGCGGCCCAACTACACCCCCGGCTGCCGCCACCACTGCGACCTGGCCTTCCACTGCCGCACCGAAGCCCGCAACCAGGGCAAGACCGCCGCCCTGGGCACCGCAGTCCGCGACGACCTCGCGGGAATCGACACCATCGCTACGGCCCTGGCTCTCACCGACGGGCACCTGCACCCCTCACGGAGCCAGAAAGACCTCACCCAGGCCCTGCGCCAGGCACAGCGCATCCACGCAGACCTCCAGACGGACACCGCATGATCCGCCTCACCTCACTCCTGCGCATGCGCGCCGCCCACACCGGCAACGCCCAACGCGCCAGCCAACTGCGCCACCTCCACCTCAGCGACCAGCCACTGATGCTGCTGGCACTGAAACAGACCGGACCCGCCGCACGACCGCTGGCCGTCATGCTGGGCACCGACCCCCGCCGCCCCCAACTCCTGCTCACCCCGCCCTCAGGCAGCACCACTCCCATGCTCGCTTCCCTGGCAGACGCCGTCACCGCCTACATCGACGCCTGCCAGCGGCACAGCGAACACCTGCCCGCCACCTCCAGCAAGCCGGCCCGACGCCGCTACACCGACGCCCCCCAGATCCTCGTCCCCAACCCCCAGACTGTGCAGCACCTGAAAGACCTCGGAGCCGACCTGCGGTTCCGTACCGCCGATGACCAGGCTCCCGGCTCCCGGGCTGTCCAGCGCCTGGGCCACTGGCTCACCTATCTCACCGACCGCGCCGACCTGGCCGGATCAGCCGCCCTCATCCCCATGACCAGCTTCCTCTCCATGCACTGGATCAGCGGCCAAAGCCCCCTCGAGGACGAGGACCTGGCCAGCCTGCTGGCCTGGATCGACCCGCCCCGCCACACCGCCTCCGGACGCGACGCCGCACTGGCAGCAGAAGACCCGGCCACCCACCGCCCGGCGGGACCAGCCACCGACGCCGCCTTCGACAACGACCACCTGGCGCCCCTGTTCGACGCCTACGCCCGCGCCCGGCGACAAGCCCTGGCCCAGGAGCAGACCCGCATCCTGCAAGAACTCGACCGCCTGCTGGCCACCTATCTGCAGCCCACCTGGGACCTCATGTGGCAGGCCTACGCACTCCTGCAGGCCCTCCCCGAAGCCAAGAGCACCGCACGCCGCTGGGACCACGAACGCACCGCCTTCACCGACGAATGCCTGCACCTGGCCCAGGACGGACGCCCCCGGCCGGCCCGCGACCAAGCCGTCGCCGCCGCCGTCCGCCTGGCCCACATGGAACACGCAGCAGCCGCCTTCGCCGCCGAACGCACCGCCGACGACCCCTTCGCACGAGCCGAACTGCGCACCACCGGCGAAGCCTTCGGCGGCACCGTCACTGCGATCGACTCGAAGCACACCCTGCGCGGGCCCACCGGACGGCCACAGTGGCGGCCCCGGTTCACCGTGTCCACCTCCGACCCTCTGCGCATGGAACCCGGCCGGCTCCTGGCCTGCCACGCCTACCGCAAGGCCGGCTACAAGATCTGCGAGATCACTCCCGCCGACGGCGACACTCTCGTCGAACTCGAGATCACCGCAGGCATGGGCCACGCCGACCGTCCCACCTACGACATCCTGCCCGAAGACGGTGCCTTCCTCGTGTTCACCATCGCACCGGATTCCTACCGGATGCCGGAATTTCCCTCACGAGAACAGACCCCCTGGACCCATGGCGGGCCTCCTGCCGACCATCCGGACGACAGCGACGAGGACACGGGCGAGGGCGACGGCGAGGAAGAACAGTGACACCTCCCCACCAGCCCTCGCCGCAGCAGCAGATGGACACGGCCGCCCGAGCCATCCTGGAGCAGCTGCCCACGCTCACCCACCGCGGAATCGTCGTGCACTCCCCGCCCGGCGCCGGCAAATCCACCCTGGTCGCCCGAGCCGCCGACGCCCTCGCGCAGTCCAGCGCCCCCTGCCCCGTCATCGCCCAGACCAACAGCCAGGTCGACCAACTCGTGCGGCGATTCGCCCGGCACCACCCGCATCTGCGCACCGCACGGCTCACCGCAACGGAACACTCGGTCCCGCATGATCTGCAGGCACATCCCGGCATCCGGATCGGTACCCGCATCGAAGCCCTCGAGACGACGGCCGACGTCATCGTGGGAACCGCCATGAAGTGGGCCACGGTCACCGACCGCCGATGGCCGTGGGCGATCATCGACGAGGCCTACCAGATGCGTTCCGACATGCTTTTGTGGACCGCCGGCTTCTTTGACCGGGCCCTCTTCGTCGGAGATCCTGGCCAACTCGACCCCTTCTCCGCGGTCGAAACCGACCGCTTCCACGGCCTGCCCCATGACCCCATGAACAGCGCGGTCGCCGTCCTGCTGGCCAACAACCCTGACCTGCCCGTCCACTTTCTGCCCGTGTCCTGGCGCCTGCCACCCTCAGCCGTCCCCCTGATCAGTGACGCCTTCTACCCCTTCACGCCCTTCCACGCCGGAAGCCGTGAAGCCGACCGCACCCTCACGTTCTCCATCCGCGGCATGCGTACCCCCACTGACGAGGTCATCGAACACGCCGCCCGAACCGGATGGGCACTGTTCGAACTACCAGCCCGCATCACCGGCCAGCACGACATCGAAGCCTTCCAGGCCGTCCTCGACATCGCCGAGCGGCTGCTGGCCCGGCGCGCCACCACCACCTGCGAGGAAAACCCCGAAGGCCACGTCCTGCAGCCGGGGGACATCGCTATCGGCACCGCCCATCGCAGCCAGACCCACCACATCCGTGCGCTCCTGGCCCGCCAGTACCCCCCACTCCACGGCGTCACCGTCGACACCGCCAACCGACTCCAAGGCTGCGAATTCCGCGTCACCATCGTCCTGCACCCCCTCTCCGGCCGCGGCGACGCCTCCGCCTTCCATCTGGAAGCCGGCCGCCTGTGCGTCCTCACCTCACGACACCGCCACGCCTGCATCATCGTGGCCCGCGCCGGCATCGCCGAACTCCTCGACGCCCACCCCTCCAACGACCCCGCACACCCCGGAGCCGCCTCCAAGGTCGCCGACGGCTGGGAGGCCAACCACGCAGTCCTCGCCCGCCTGACCCAGCACACCATCTCCGCCCAGGCACAGCCCCGTCACCGGCGCGGATGAGGAGGTCGCCGCACGCCTGCCACATGAAGGTGGGTTGATGGGGGCGTCGTCGCTGGGGTGCCCTCAGTCCTCGTCGTCGAGGGTGTCGTCGGCTGACTTGTGGTGGACGTTGACGCCGGCTCGGCAGCGCGCGGCGCCGATCGTGTCGTGCAGCCGGGCGAACAGGTCGGGCCGGATGAGTAGATCAGCTCCCGCGACCGCGGGCAGGAGTGGTTCGTAGTTTCCGTCGTGGACGAGGTGGCCGTGCCACTGGCGGCAGATCAGTGCCTCACCGGTGGCGTCGCTGAGGCTGAACCCGCAGATTCCCTCTGTGGGTTCAAGGCCGAGTGCGGCCACGACGCTGGCTGCGGGTGCGAGTACGTAGAGGGGCAGGCCGAGGCCGCTCAGGGTGCGAGGGCGAGGCGTGTCGATCAGGCCAGAGGCTCCAGCGTCAGTAAGGGCCGTCAAGGCCTGGTCTGCGGCACTGATGTGCTCGGCTGCTGACTCGGTTGTAAGGCCGAGTCCCAGGCGCCGCCACGGGCTGGTCCACAGCTGCCAGGGGGCCTGGGAGGCGGGTAGTGTGCCGGGCGGCGGGTCGTTGTCGAGGGCCTCCAGGCCGACGGCGATCTGCAGTTGGCGGGCGGGCTGATCCGGGTATTGGCGTGCAGGAGTGCGCTGCCGCTCGAACAAGCCGATCTGCACCCATCCCTCGTGTGGACCTTCATCCACGCGAGCAAAGGCCATGGCGTTTCCCGGCAGGGACCGCAGGCCCGCGACCGAAGCGAAGCCGGAAGGCGGCCAGGGCTTGTCCGCTTGATGGCTCTCACTGAACCACGGTGCTGGATCAAGCGACCACGCCAGGGTCTCGGGACGAGTCAGAGGGCGGGGAATGCGGGCGAGTTCGGCACGCAGGGCCGCGCGGGGGTCATCGCGCAGTCGCGCGGCCGCGCCGCGTTCGAAGTTCTGGGCGTTGCCGAGATGTCCCGCTTGGGCAAGCGCGGCACGCAGGCCGGCGGCAGCGCGTTGCAGGCTGTCTTCGGCGGCGGCCTGGTCGGCGAGATAGGCGTCGGGAAGCTGGCTGCGGCGTCCATTGGTCAGAAGGTCCAGCTGCATGCTCATGAGCGTCTCGACGTCGGGAAGAGCATCGATCATGAGATCGATGACGGTCTCGCGGAGCCCGGCCGGACTGCCGGCGGCGTTGAGGCGGTCGCCCAGGTAGTGGTCGACGAGGTGGGTTGCGAACTCCCGAGGGTTGTTCATGCGCTGTCCTCGCTGGGGGAGAGGGCGGCGGCGATGGCGCGTGCGAGTGTCGGATGGGCTGCCGTTGCCGTGGGGGCGGGCGCCTGGTGGCCAGCGCGGGCCAGGATGGCGGACGCATCCGCACGGACGGACAGCACGTCACTGCCGCACAGCGTGACGAGCTGTGCGAGAAGGGCGGCATCCAGAGGTCCGTCGGGCAGGTGTCCTTGTAGGACGGTCAGGAGCCAGGTCAGGGGGCCAGCTCCGAGGTCGAAGGAGAGGACGCGCGCCAGGGCTGCCTGCGCCTGGCCGGAACGGCTGGCCAGCAGAACCGTCGCTGTGATCAGGGCGCGGCGCTTGTCGCCGCGTTCAGGCAGGGCAATCGTGGCCAACGCAAGTTCGCACAGTGCGGTGTCGATGTCGTGCTGGGTCGCCTGTTCCGGCACCGGGTGGTAGGCACCCTGACCGAGACGGGCACGGCCCGGCAGACGGTGGGCGATGACGCCATACGCCGCATCCCAGCAGGCGAAAGCGCTGACAGCCGGGGGTGAAGCGAGCGGGGGCTGAACAGCGAACGCCGAGACCAGGGCCAGGCTGACACCGATAGTGCGGCTGTAGGACGCCTCGGCGACGGCGTGGGCCACCTGGTCTGCGAGGTTGCGGGCTGCGGTGGCCGGGTCCGCGGAGTGCGCCTGCTGCCACAGATCCAGCCGGTCATTGCCGCCGAAGGAACGCCATCCGCCGCCGCCTCGCATCTTGGTGTAGGCGAGCATGCCCGCCGTGGCGGCGAGTGGGCCGTAGACACCAGGATCGCTGTCCTGGCGCAAGCGGAGACCCATGGCGAGGTCGGCCAGTAGCTCAAGAGGGTTGGAGGCGTTCATCTCGTCGGCGATCCGGTGCAGGAACTGGGCGGCTGCGTCTGCTCCCTGACCGTCGATGATCTCCAAGAGCCGCCACCCGACCGCATTGGCCAGCGCGTCCCTCGACCAGCGTGGGCCCGAGGGGGCATCGTATGCCTTGCTGCTGCGGTCACGGACCGCAGCAAGCGCGCCGGCAGCACCTTCTGGCAGCGTCGGGCGCTGCTGGGCGTGCAGGTACGCGTCTGCGGTGGGGCGCTTCTCGGGGCCGAACCAGTCACGTGAGGTGTTGTCGGGCACGGGGCGGGGCGCCCAGGGCGAGCCGCCCTCACCGCCACAACGCTGTGCTGCTGTGCGCAGCGCAGAAGTGGGCTCGTCCCCGGCAGCCTGCGATGCGGCGATCAGTGTCTGGTCGTCGTAGGTGGAGGTGATTGCATTGGCCAGCACTGGCAGGAGACGCGATGCGCGGGCCGCGTCGTCGCCGGGCAGGTCAGCTAGCCTGGTGAGCAGAGCAACGTCCTGCTGGATGCTGCGGCCATCGGGGCCAGCGGCGATGCGGAGCGCGGCCAGGACGACGGGGTCGGCCGTGTCAGCCTGCGTGGCCAGCAGCTGCCGGTGGGCCGCGCCCACCCGGCCATCGGGCAGCCCGGGCTCGGCCAGCAGCACCTGGGCGCCCAACTGCGCGGCACCGCGCGGATCCAGGCGCGCAAGGGAACGCCACCACTCCTGCGGCGTTCCCGCCGTGCCCCGCCCGTCGGTGCAGTCCGCGACGAGATAAACAAGAGGCTGCGTATGCGCCAGACGCACCTGCGCCTGGACGGGATCGGCCTGCAGGAGCTGAGGCAGCGGATCCAGCAGCTCCTCGATGGTGATGTCCTTGTGGCCGCCATAGGCCCCCACGTAGCGGGCGGCACGCTCCCAGCACCGCTGCGCTTCGTGCGGGTCGTCGCAGGCGAGACTTACGCGGGCCATCTCAAGCTCGAAGTCGGCGTCCTCCGCATACAGAGCACGGCGCTCGGCTTGCGCTCCGCGCAGCGTGCGCATGAGCTCGTGCACGATGTCGGCCCCTGCCTGGCCGACGCTCCCGGCGAGCAGGGACACCAGCTCCGTGGTGATCAGCGGGCCGGTTCCGGCCATGCCCATGAGAGAGGTGGTGGTGCCCTCGCTGACGGCTTGCAGGAAGGCGATGCCCACAGCGACATCATCGCCACGCAGCAGGGCGACGGCGTCGTGCAACACCTGTCGCACCTGCCGGTGGATGTCCGCAAGATCGCAAGCCCGGGGGCTGCCCGTGAACGCGTGTGCATGCTGGGCCAGTTGTTCGAGCGCCACACGCACGGTCACGGACGCGGTTTCGGCTGTGAGGATGCCCGCCTCGACGTCGCGGTGCAGGCCTACGGTGGCAAGGGTGAAGCGCAGCCAGGCACGGTAGAAGCCATCGCCCTCCAGGAGGGGAAGCAGTCGGGCGGGCGCCTGCGGATCGGCAGCATGGGCCACGGCCAGCAGTGTCAGCCACCTGTTCACCGGGCCGGACAGGCCGCTGGCACGGTCCGTCAGTACATCCTGTGCTGCTTCCGCGAGAACCGCGGCGATGTCCCCGGAAAAGATCTCCTCGGCAAGGTCCGACACTGCCACGCCATGGCGGAGCAGGCGCCGCGGGTCGCACGGCCCGCTGGCCCAGGCCGCGGTGGCCAGCGCGCGGGCAGACGGCAGCGCGCCGCCCGCCGTGCCATGGGCGTCCGCAAGGTGCAGCAAAAGGGCCGCGCGCCGGTCGGGCTGCTCGATGAGCTCCGCGCTCTCGAGCAACGGGTCTGGACCCAGACAGTCCAACAGCACACCCAGCGCATCCTCAGGCGACGTCAGAGCCTCCTGGCCGAGGAACCGGGCCACCCGCTGCGCGAGCGTACGCGGGACCTGCCCGAGCTCGACATCGTCAGCAGCCCGGGCCGGCAACCGGATCCGTCCGCGCAACTCCGCCAGGAACACCGACTCATCGCTCTCGGAACCGTAGTGGACACGCTCCTTGCGTGCCTCGTCCCAGGCCGTCAGGTACGCCTCCCACGGGGCGGCACAGCCGGCCCGGTCGACCGCCGCACACAGCTGCAGGCCCCACCGCGCCGCCATCGTGGTCACACCCTCGTACATCAGGCTTGCCGCCACGCGGTCGGCTCCCACCAGCGCCACCAGCACATCCGCATACGGCACCAGGGAACCCGGCAGGCCTTCGTCCTCAAACGTCGCCCGCGCCCGGCTCAGTTCGACGCAGCGCACCAGTGTGGGCCAGTCGTTGCGGACCGCCGCACGCCGCGCGGCAACGGTCAGAGTGTGGACGATGGCCTGAGGAGGCTGCAGCCCGGCAATCGCGCGGGAGAGGAAATCGGGTTCGATCAGCAGAGCGAGTTCGTCATCGCGCCCCAGAGCGGCCAGCAGTTCGGGCAGGTGCCGGAACGCGCGGGGATCGGTGAAGAAGCCCCGCTGGGACAACCAGTCGGCGGCCTGGGACCGGACCTGATCGACCCACCTGTCGTCGCCGTCGGCCCGGCGGATGAAGCGGCTGAAGCTCTCATGATGGATCTTCAGTCCGCCGATGCCCGGCTGCTGCGCGACGATCGGTGCCACGCTGTTCAGCGCGGCACCGAGTTGCATTCCGGGCAGCGGGAAAATTTCCTCGAGCTCCGACGCACTCACAGCGAAGTCGCAGACCGCGAGCATGCTGACAGCAGAACGCTGCCCGGGGGTCAGACCGGCCAGCAGATAGGCGTAGTAGTCGTCGAGGTCGTGCGCCGACGACGGCACCGTCCGCAATCTCTCCAGAGGATCGCCAGCACCATCCGGCGCCGGCGCCGCTCCCAGGCCCGGGGCAGGACCAACGGCCTGCCGGCACAAATACGTGGCGTACAGGGCGTTGCCCCGAGAGCGCTCCTCGATCAGTGCGACCGCGGCCTCCGCCCGCGCAGCGGGATCGAGCCCCTCACCGGCAGAGGAGGGCTCCAGGGCCGTCAACACGCCCAGGCGGTCCGCCAGAGCATGCAGTTCGGCGCGGTTGAGCGGGGCAACGGTGAGACGGGAGGCACCGGCGTCGACGGCCTCGAGGTGAGGGCCGGGCTGACTGGCCAGGACGAGCACGACACCGGGCGGCAGTTCCAGGGCGGAGAGGTCCGCGACCAGAGAGGCCGCCGGGTCCACCCGCGGACGAAAGGCGCTGCCGGTGGTGGATCCAAGAACCCGGCTGACATGGTCGATACCGTCCACGATCAGCGCGATCGGCCGGTCCGGTGCCAGGCCGCGCGCGGCAGTGACCGCGGCCGTGAGCGTCTCCGGCGTGGCCGCGTAGCGCGGCCTGACCTGCGCCAGCGCCTCCGGAACGGCCGTACCCAGCTGCTTCAGCAGGCTGCCGATCACGACCTCAGTCAGCACACGCTGCTCACGGTCGATGTCCGCAGCGCCGAGCCAGCAGTGATGCCTCACCGCCAGCCAGGTCTCCCGCAGCGCATCCCCGAGCTGCTCGCACAACCACGACTTGCCGATGCCGGGAGCACCGGTGACCACCACGACACCCCCCTGCTGAGCAGCGTCCCTCACGGCCGCGACCACGCCCGTGAGCACCGTAGGACGTCTCACCTCGGTGGCACGGTCCACGGGGTGCCCCTCACGGACCGCTCCGAAGTCGACTTCCAGACTCAGACGAGGAAGCAGGTCCTCGACCATCACGGTCCCCGCCCGGCTGCGCGCCGCTTTGGCCGCCTCGATCAGGGCCAGCGCCACCTCCTCGGGCGTGCGGTGCCGGTTCGGCGGCCGTCCGGCACCGAGTTCTTCGGTGATGCGGTGCAGCAAGGCCGCCTCGGCTGGCCCGGGCTCGCGAATGTTGAGCGAACACGCCGGAAGATCCGTGTCGACGACCAGGGATGCGCAGGCGCGGTTGAGCAGGTCATCACTGACCTGGGCGAGCATCTCCTTCCACGGAGCGTGTGCACGCAGCGCAGCGGCGTCGAAACGGAACCGTTTGCTGCTCAAGCCGTGCAGCGCAGGCCCGGGATCGGTGCTCGCGTGGACCGGGCGCAGCACCCGGGTCAGCTCGGGATCCTCCGGCTCCGTGTCGCGCACCACGAGGCGGTGCGAGGCACCCGGATCCGAGGTGAAGTCGTGGTCCATGGAGGAGAAGAGCAGATCCAGGCGTAGGCCTCGCTTGTCCTTCGTGAAACTCTCCAGCGACAACGCGCGGTCATGATCCGTGTGCTTGATCTGCAGCCGCTCGCGGCTGCCGGTGCCCCACTCGCACGTGATGTCATCGAATCGGTCCCCGGTGAACATCTTCGTGTCGACCAGCAGGGAATTCGCACGTCCCACCGCCAGGTCCACCAGCCGCAGCGCGGTGAGCAGGTCCTGGTAAGCGTAGCCAAGGTGTGTCGGGCGCAGCCCCATGCTCACCTCCAGCGTGCCCTGCTCACTTGGCACCCCCCCCGTGGTGCGCGTCGCGGTCACCCTAACCTCCCTGACGTACCAGGACGGAACGGAAACCCAAGGGGAGATCGTGTGCGCAAGATCCAGCTGGCCCGGGAACACCTGGCAGGTTGGGCACCAGCAGCGGCTCTCGCACGCGAGATCGACGGCGACGGCCGCACTTACCCGGTTGTCGACGGCTTCGCGTACAAGACAGAGGGTGTCAGGCTTCGATGTTGATGCCGTAGTCGGTAGCCAGGCCCGCGAGGCCGGTGTTGTAGCCCTGCCCGACAGCGCGGGCCTTCCATCCGGCCTTGTGGCGGTAGAGCTCCACCGCGACGGTGACGGTCTCGCCTGATGAGAACGGCCCCGGAGCGAAAGCCAGTTGGGCGCCGGAAGACTGGGTGATATCTGCGTGCCACTGGGTGTGCTGGTCGAAGACTGCGGCGGGCTGGGCCTCGAGGTCGATGCTGACGATGACGGCGATGGAGGTGATGTCGTCGGGGATGAGGTTCAGATCGGCGGTGACGGTGTCTCCTCCGAGGCTGACCCCGTCGTGACTGGGGTGGTTGTAGAAGACGAGGTCGTGGTCGTCGCGTACCTTGCCGTTGCGGGTGAGGAGTACAGCGGAGACATCGACGGGCGCGCCGGTGCAGGTGATGCGGACCGTCGTCGGTTCCGTGGCCACGGCCGTGTTGGCCCCCTTGGCCAGCAACTGCCCAGCAGCGTTTTCCCCGTTGCTGGCCGGGACGGCGGGGGAGGGGGGTGCGATCGGCGGCAGGCTGGTACCAGTAAGAGCCGCGATGACATGCTGGAGGATGGGCCAGCCCTCGGTTTCCTCGCCAGGCCACGGCCAGGTCAGCCGCTGGGCGCCGAACTCCTTGGCGGTCGGCGGCCGCCCGAGTGCTTCCTGTAGTTGGAGGTGGCGCAGGCTTTCGGTGGCCAGGCGGCTGAGCTGCCACTGCCGTTGGGTTTCTTCCGGGTTGTTCACCCAGGTGTCGTGGTCGACGGGCTTGCCGCCCAGCTCCTGGTACACCCGGCGGGCGAAGTCGTAGCCGTCGCCGGCCAGCAGGCGGGCGGGCCGCTCCTGCAGGGAAGACGCCGGCTCGCCGATGGCCGTGTACAGCGCCCCGAGGTCGCCGCCCGTCCAGTGGTTGGCTGCTGTGATCGCGAACCGGGCGAACTGGGGCAGCGTGGGGGGACGCCCCTTGGCGGCGACGAAGCGGTGATGCTGGTGGGCGACCTCCTCCAACTCGGAGCGCCAGCGGCCCTCCACGAAGGCACCGAGATACTGCTCGGCCCAGGCCCGCCGGTGTCGTGTGATGAGGTCCCGTAACCGTTCGAAGCCGTCCCGACGGGCGCCGTGACTCATGCTGGAGGTGAACGTCATCTGCCCGTACGGGGTCTCGACCGTACTGTCCGCGCTGTCCGTGATCTCCTCCTCCGGCCCGAGGAGTTGTTCGGCGGCTTGCAGTTCGCGGAAGAAGGCGGTGTCGACCGGGCATCCGGCCGCGCGCAGGGCGGCCAGCGGCCTGCTGTAGTAGCGGTCGACGCGGTCCAAGGTGGTGCGGGAGTAGGGGCCTTCGCACACGAACCAGGCGGTCAGGCCCACGCCGTGCCAGAACTCGGCCGCAGGACCGAGGGCTTCAGCCATGGTCTGGTGCGGGCGCGGGTTGCTGACGATGCTGCCGGGATACCGCGCAAGCGTCACCGTCTCCCACAGCCGCCCCACCCGTTCCAGGACATCGGCGGGCAGACGCTGCCGGTACAACTGAGGGGTATACCCCTGCTCGGTCCGGTTCAGACTCATCAGATCCTGATCGACCAGCCCCCACAACGACGGCATTCCCCGTGACTGGCCGGCATGCGCCTGGTCGAAGCCTGCCCACCAGCCGCGCAGGGCCGCAGCCCGCTCCTCCACCGGAGACAGAGAACTGCCGCCGCCGAGGAAGGCCGCGAGCATCGCATGGACCTCGTCCTCCGCGATGCCCGCCTCGGCCGCCATACCGGCCGTCTGCGTGGCCATGCCGACGTACAGACGTGGCTCGGGCAGAGCGGTGATGATCTCCTCATCCGGGTGCGGGGGAGCCTGAAGGTAATCCAGCACCGCCAGCCAGTCACCCCCGAAGTACGCGGAGACGACCGGCTGCAGCTCTTTGGTGAGCACCCGGCGCGCCAGGGCTGTTCCCGTCCTGGCCTTCTTTGCGAAACCAGCCATCAGCCCTTGCAACCGCTGGATCCGGTGACGTGCGGCAAGCTGCACGAGGTCGGCGGCGGCAAGGGTGTCCAGCAAACGAAGGCGGGCCTGCTGCTGTCCCGCACGGTCCAGCTGGTGCCAGCCGCCGCCGAAGCGGAAGGCTTCCAGCGCGCTCGCGTCGACGCCCAGCAGCCGGTAACGCTCCTCGATGAGTGTCCAGAACCGCTGCTGTTCTGTGCGAGGGAATATCTCTCCTGCTGCCCGCAGCCGGATGGGCTGAAGCAGTGTCTCGAACAGCGGCACCAGCAGCGCCCACAGCAATACCGTGTCCCAGTCCTCCACAGCGGTGAGGCGGGCGGTGTCATCGGCGGCCAGCGTCAGAGCGTGGCCAGGGCGTTCCCGCAGCAGATACGGCAGATTGACTGCCCCTGCCTTGACCGAGAGTTTCTGGGGGAGGTACCACGCCCCGAGCCGCTGCTGCTCCTGGACCCCGAAGGCGTTGGCGCAGAAGACTTCCTCTTCCCGGGTGAGGGCCGTCACCTTGGCGGTGTCCGGCGTGTGGCGTCCTCGGCCGGGGACGACGGTGGCCACCGGCCGTCCGGCGAGCCCTGCGGCCAGCAGTCTGGCCGCCAGGGCGTCGATGTCGGCGAACCGTTGCTGCTGCCCGGCCGCCCGCTCCAGGGCAAGCGCCTGCTCGGGACTGCATTCCACGGCCGGCTGCCACCAGCGTGTCGGGTCACTGGCCACCGGTCAGCCTCCGCATGTACTCGACGAACTGCTCAAACGGCACCGGCGCAGCGGTGTTCTGCGCATAGACGGCGTAGCGCTGGGCCATCAGCTGCATTTCCCGCTCTGTCCTTCGGGCCTCCACCCGGTCCAGCTCGTGCACCACGCGCTGCTCGACGCGTCCCCGCTCGTACAGCACGAACGCGTCCACCCCGCCCAGACCCCCACCGGCCCCCTCCGCAGCGCCGCCGGGGCCGGGGAGGACTCCTTCCAAGGTGGTGGCGTCGATCAGCGGGACATCCAGGAGCACAGCGGGATCCATGTCGTTGTCCGCGCACATGGCCTCCAGATGCTCCTCCAGGCCGAGTTCGGCATGGCAGACCACGTCCATGTACTGCTGCTCGGCAGCCACCGCGGTCTGGCGCAGGACGCGGACACCGCGGCCGACGAACTGGTAGAACTCGCCGAAGCTGCCATAGGGGCGCAGCGGCACGACCACGGTGATGGGCGGGAAGTCGTAGCCCTGGCCGAGCATCCGCAACTGCACGATGCCCTGCAGATCCCCGGCGTCGGACTCGAAGCGCCGCCGGGTGGAGGCGATCGCGGAGGCGGGCATGCTGTGGTGCAGCGTGGCACTGGGAATCCCGTACTCCTCGGCGATCCGCGCGACCTGTTCAGCATGCGCCTGGCCCATCGCCGCGAACAGCACCCTCGGCTTGACGGGCGCCAGCAGCTTGGCCTGCGCATCCAGACACGCCCGCGTCACGGCCATCACCTGGCGGATCGGCGCCTCGGACTGTGCCGTGATGCGTGCCATCTTCCGCTCGTCGCCCAGCGTGGCCAGCAAAGCATCACGGCCCACGATCTGCTCGCGCCGCCCGTCCGGCCACACCGCCTCATACACCGTCGACGCCACCTCGGGAGCGAACCGGTGCACCCGCAGATTCTTCGCCGACCCGTCCGCGACGGAGTCCACCAGCCGGTAGCGGTAGACGACATCGGCGTCGATCGGCTTGCCGTCCAAACGCTGGAAGCACGCCGACATCAGCAGGGTGCGCGCACCATGGAAGTGGGCGAACAGCCGCTGGTAGGAGGCGCTGGCCGCGATGTGCGCCTCGTCGACGACGATGAAGTCGATGTCCTCCGCCTCCAGCTTGGCCAGCAGGTCCCCGTCACTGTCGCCCGTGCCCAGCGCATGAAAGTTGGTGACCAGGATGTCCGCGTCCAGAAGCCGCTCACGGCTGACCTGGCTGATCTGCCCGTCGTCCGCGTCCAGGACGAGCGTGGCCGGCGGACGGGCACCGGGCAGCAGCGGCCCGCCCGCCAGCCCATACAGGACGTTGCCCGGCATCCCCGCATCGATGGCCTTGGCGAAGGTGCCGCGGATGACCGAGCCCGGGGTCACCACCAGCGCCCGCCGTCGGCAAAACGACAACGTGGCCGCCACCCCCAGGGCCGTCTTGCCCGACCCCACCGCCATCACCGCAGCCGCATGCCGGCCGCCGGAGGCGTAGTAGTTCGCCAACGCGGCCAATGCCTCGTCCTGGCACGCCCGCAACGGCGCCCGGTCCACCCTGGCCTGTACACCAGCGAAGTACGCCCCGCCTGAGGGCAGTTCGGCACCGGCAGGCGGATCGGCCGCCCGCATCGGATCGCCAGCCATGTCCGGGATCTCGATACGCGGCACGGCAGTCACCAGCGCCGCCAGGAGCGGATCCTGCCTCAGCATCGCCTGCAACTGCGCCACGCAGCGCGCCGTGTCCGTACGCACCGCGTCGTAGGAGAACCGCAGAACGGTCAGGCCGGCCGCGGCCAGATCGTTCTGTCGCAGCCGGTCGTAGGTGAACGCGGCCCGGTCACTGTGGAAGGCGAACCCGTCGAGCTCGACGGCCAACTGCAGCGTCTCACCCGCGATCAGGTAGTCCAGCCGGTAAGTGCGCTCGTTGACGGTGACCGGGTGCTGACTGTGCACCCGCGCAACGATCGACGCATCCACGGCCGGCGTGAGCACCCACCGCAAGAACGCCTCCTCCAAGTAGGAGGCAGCCGGGATCAGTCGCTCCAAACCCGCACTCATGACGATCCACCCTGTGCCGCAGCCTCGGCAACCAGCGCCTGGGCTTTCTCCGACAGCCGGGCCGCCACATCCTCGCCCTGCCCGAAACGGGCCAACCGCCGCGCCAGCTCAAGTGCTTCCGTGAAGGCGCCCTCGCGCTCCAGCAGGCCGATCAACCGTGGCACCGAGGACACCCGCACAAACGCCGCCGGTGCATCAGTGGTGTCGAAGGACACCGCGTGCGGGGTTGCTTCCATCAACTCCAAGTCCAGCAGGGCGAACACCTCAAGCGCGGCGAGGGCCCCAGGCTCCGCACGACGTGTACTCCACAGCCGATCGACCGCGCTCTGCAGAACAAAGTGATAGTCCCTGGCCGAGCCCGGAAGCTCCAGCGCCTCCCAGACACGGGCGATCAGCTCAGCGCCGCGCGCGTCGAACGGCACATGCCGGCTGGCCGGTGTCGCAGACGTACTCCCCTCGGCGGTCGGCCACATCGGCGAGCCGTACGACTCGTCCGGACGAACCCCTGCGCCCGGCAGCGCCTCCCGCATGACACCCGGACTCCCGGCAAAGGCAAGGCCAGGGACAGCCGCCATGCGCTCAAACCACGCCCCCATGTTCCCCCTTCACATAAAGAGGCCTGCACCCTCACCTACAGCGAAGTCGCCCCACCCGCCCCCTGCGGTACTTCATTGTCGCAGCCACACACTCTGTGCACCCCGAAAGCGGATATGTACTCCGCTCTCCGTCACCCACCTCGGCCGACTGCTGCCGGTCGAAGAACGGGAACCAGAGGTCCTTGTCGCCCACTCGACCTCGTGTCCGGAGTCGGGAGTTTCGCTTCACACGCCTCTCGGCCAGCTGTACCAGGGGACGATGCAGGCCCTGGACGGTTTCGGGTCAACCCGATTTTCCAGGTGGTCTGAGCAGGGACGAACGACGTACCTGCGTTTCACGACGGTGAACACGTCAGCCTGAACGGGCGCCGATCAGGCTGGCCTTGAGAGCGTCGGCGAGGGAACCTTGAGGCATCGACGGCGGGATACGCCTCGCACCAATCCCTTCCCGAATCACCGGGTTGGGTGCCTCACCCCTACCCTCCTGGAGCTGCTCATGTCCGTCCTTCCCCTGCCCGCCGCCAGCCCCGAGCCGCCGGCGTTCTGCGCCAGCCGCCTCCCTGCCCGCACCCAGCCCAGTCGGCTGGGCATCCCCGAGGTCGTGGTCATCGTCGTGGTCGTCCTGGCATCGGCCGGACTGGCCGCCGGCAACCGGCCCGTCCCGGCCGCGCTGGTCGTGGTGGCCGCCGCAGTGGCCGACCTGATCACCGGCCGCCGCTCCAGCAACGTCGCCGAGCCCTCCCGCCGCCGCAGCCGGTGATGGGCCGCCCCACGAAACCTGTCGCCGCCGCCACCAGCCCCCGGCTGCGGACCCTGGCCGCCTACCTGCGCCAGCTCAAGGACGACACCCGTACCACCTACGCCACCCTGTCCGAGCGCACCGGCCCACCGAACGCGCCCGGGTACCGCGGAGCCTCCACCCTCAGCCAGCCCGCGGCACCCACCTGCCCCCGCTCGAGACCGTCCTCGCCTACGCCCGCGCTGCCGGCGACCCCGGCAGCCACTCCACGCAGAAGCGACAGCCCTGAGCCTCTGGAAGGCAGCCGCGATCGAGAAGGCCCGCCCGCACCTGGCCGGCCGCGGCCGACGGACCCGGCAAGTCCGCACCCCCGCCTCCCTGGGCCAGGAACTGACGCGACTGCGCCTGAGAGCCGGCCGGCCCTCTTACAGTGCCATCGAAAAGGCGACCAAAGCCGACGGGCACCGTGTACCGCGTTCGACAGCCCACCTGATCCTCAACGGGAAGGTCCTGCCCAGCCGAGAGCAGCTGTCCGCACTCCTGAAAGCCTTCGACGTGAGCGTCGTGGACGCCGCCCAGTGGCACGCGGTCCTCGACCGCATCGAGGACCGCCGGCGACCGCCCGAGCCGACCCGGCGAGGCAGAGGGTATGCGTGCGCGGACGCCGACCCGGCCGTGCAGGAGTACCTCGAACGCCGCGAGCGCGACGAGGAGATCAAGCGACGCACCGGCCAGATTTATCCGGACGAGACGTACGAGGACTACGAGGAGCGGATGCGCGAGAGGGCGTTCCAGCAGCAGGCCTCGGACGACTGGCTGTACGAGGACTACGACGAGCCGGAGGACGAGGCACAGAGACAAGCGCGGGCCGCTGAGCAGGCCGCCTCCGAACCCAGTTGAAGGCTTTGGTAGAGCGCGCCACCCCAACAGGGCAGGTTGCCGATCACGCCGGACAGCCGGCTTACCGTTTCCGCCCATCGCCACCCATCCTCCTGAGCAGGACCAGTTCCGTGATCACCCGCGACTCCCACCCCGGCGGTACATAATTCCAGTGAATATTATGTACCGTCAGCTAGACTGGGCAGCAGCGTTACATTTTTTGGCGTCCGGTCGTTCCGCAGCCGCTGGCGGCCGCTCCCGAGCCGACTGCCCGACCTGCCCCTCGCAACCCTTGCCGCGTCTGTTCTTGGAGTCCCGGAATGTCCTCCTCGCATTCATCCCGCACTGCCAGTGAGGCGTCTTCCGGCGCTGCCATGCCGGACAACTCCGCCCCCGCTGCTCCGCCCGCAGCCTCGACGGAACCGTCCGACCCCGCTCCGCGCTGGGCGGGCCACTGGCCCCTGAGCTACCCCGAAGACGCCGGCCGCCGACACGGCGAGAACACTCCCGAGCCAGTTGAAGGCATGGTGGAGGACCCGGGAACAACCTCCACCGCCCCTGACGCGGAAACACCACACGCCATGGCGCGCACCCGCCCGGCGACGCTGCACGGGGCCCGCAACGCACTCAAACAGTTGATCGACGCAGCCGTCCAAGGGCAACCCACGCCCCTGACGCGCGGCCCGCACCACGCACTGCTCACCACCCCCGCCCACGCAGCCAAGCTGGGCTGGAACCTCACCCAAGCCCCGACCCACAGCTTCGCGGACGCCCGCAAAAAGCTCGGAGACCTGATCCAGTACAGCGCCGAGGGCCACCCCCAGGTACTGCGCCGCCACAAGACCCCCGTCGCCGTCCTGCTCGCCGCAGCCGCGGACGGCACTCCCGTGCCGCCCGCACTTCAAGCCGAGCCCGCACCCGACACCGTGGCTCCGACTGCAACGGCAGCCCCAGACTCCGCCGCAACACCCCCTGAGGGCCAGCAAGCAGTCCAAAACCCCCTCCCGACCACAGCAGCCGAAGTCGAGGCCGCCAAAGACCTCACACCCGCGCCGACAACTACCCCTGCCAAAGCGGCCATTGCCCCCACCACGTCCTCGGCACCGCATCCGGAACCGGCGCCGACAGCCCACGACACGCCTGCACCTGCCCATACGCCCCCCGCCTCACCCGGCACCACCCCAGCCCCATCGACCGCCCCCACCGGCTCGCCGGCCGCTACCGCTCCAACCCCCGCCGATCCCGTACTCCAGCACCCGGTCACACCGCCGACCGCCCTCCCCAAACCCCCCTCGACCCCGCCCGAGCCGAGCCCGCCGGCCCCCGCTCCCGCGATGCCCGGCACCGGCCACGAGCCCGCCCTCCCGGCCGGCGGCCCACCAGCCATCGCTGCGCCGCGCACCCCGCGACGCCTGGCCGCACTCGCCCAAGCCCTCGACACCGTCCTCCCGACCACCGCCCCCACCGGTGAAACCACCACGCCCACGCCTCTGATGGGCCTGTCGACCGGCATCCGCGCCCTGGACGACGTCCTCGGCGGACTCCAGCCCGGCCGCTTCTACCTCGTCGCCGCCGCCCCGGGCGCCGGATCCAGCCTGATCGCCACCACCGCCGCCCGCACCAGCGCCCTCGACCAGCACCAGCCCGTCCTGTACGCCGCCTCCGGACTCACCCGCGCCGACATCGCCGCACGCATCGTCGCCGCGCACCTGCCCGTCGACTACCGCCGCCTGCGAGCCGGCCGCCTCACCCCCACCGAACAGGACGACACCGCAGCCCTCCACCACCACCTGGCCCAAGCCCCGCTCTACATCGACGACGGCACCGACCTGACCACCGACGCGATCACCGAAAGCGTCCCGGACCTGCCGGGCCTGGCCCTTGTCGTGGTCGACCGCCTGCAGACCACCGAGGACCCCCGGCTGCCGCTGTCCGGCCCGGCCCAGATCACCGACGCCGCCCAGGCACTCGTCCACCTGGCCCGCACGCACGAATTCCCGGTCCTCGCTGCCGTCGACACCGACGACCCCCAGGTGATCGCCGCGCTCAGCCTCGACATCACCGTCACTCTGACCCGCGACGCCGACCAGATCCACGCCACCGTCACCGAGCGCGACCTCGGCCCGCAGGCCACCCTCACCCTCCACGCCGACCTCGCCCACGCCCGCATCACCGACCCCTACGCCAGTCCCGTCACCCTCACTTCAACACCCCAAACGCCCCCGACTACGCCCCCGCAAGACCCCGCACCGACCCCGCAGACGCCTCTCCAAGCCCCCACCAGCCCATCCCCGGACCCCATGGCCACCCAGCCCGCCCCGACGGCCCACACCGCCGCCCCACGCAGGCCATCACCCCGCCGCACCACCGCCTCACCCTCGCCCCAAGGCGGCTACGCAAACCGGGACTACAGCTACTTCACCGGCATGATCACCCGCGCCGTCGACGAAGCCCTCCATGACTGCGACGGCGACCTCACCGCCGCGACCGAAGCCCTGGTGAAAAAGGCCGTACCGAACGCAATGGCTCTGTTCGAAGCGACCCGCGTCGGCGGAAATTACGAACACACCGTCTACCCGGAAACCCTCGAATTCCTCCGGAAGAAAACCAAGGACGGCGCCGACGAAATCTGGGAAGGCCGCCACAACTGGACCAACACCCACCTCACGGAAGAACTCAAAAACGGCACCCACCCCCCGATCACCGTCAACGCCCTCGACACCAACGCCAGCTTCCTGTCCGCCTTCAAGACCCACCTGCCCATCGGCGCCCTCATCCACGACCCCCACGGCGGCTTCGACCCCAAACGCTCCGGCATCTACCGCCTCCCCACCCGTCCCACCTGGCACCACCCCGACCTGCCCGACCCCATCGGCAACCGCCGCGAAGACGGCCCCGTCCTCCTCGACGACGCCACCATCCGCCTCCTCATCCGCTGCGCCCGCCTCGGACTGTGCGAGGCCCCACACATCACCGAATGCTGGACCTCCGGCACCAGCGAAGGCCTCCTGGAAAAATTCCGCCGCGTCCTGACCGAGGCCCGCACCAACGCCCTCGAAACCGACGACACGGTCACCGTCGAATACATCAAAGCCATGTACTCGAAATTCACCTCAACCATCGGAGAATCAAGCGTCAACCGCGACATCCGCCGACCCGACTGGATGCACATCATCCGCTCCCAGGCATTCGCCAACCTCTGGTACAAATCCCACCGCGCCCACAGCAACGGCCTGACCGTCGTCCGCGTCCGCGGCACCGACGAACTCCACGTCACCGGCGACTGGCGCACCGTATTCACCGAAGGCCGCCTCACCACCCAGATGAAACAAAAAGACCAATACACCCTGCCGAGGAAGAGCGCCCGATAGATGTCGACCGACGGATGGAAAAACTTCGGCAACTACGGCGCAGACCGCGACCCCGGAAACGTCCACGGAAAAATCGCCCTCGCCCGCGCCCTCGAAGACGCCCTCGAACGCATGATCATCGACGGCGGAATCAAATCCCCAGTCGACACCCGCCGCGGCCTGAAAGCCCGCATGCGCTACCTCACCACCACCAAAGGCGGCCCCCAAGCCCTGGCCGACGCCGGCATCCACGCCACCCCCACAACGATCCGAGCCTGGACCCGCGGCACCCAGCGCCCCCGCCCAGCCAACCTCGAAGCGATCGACACCGCCTACTGGAACCTACGAGCCCACAACGTGCTCACCAACCCCGGCGCCCTCAAGCAGCACCTCAACCGAGGCGGCCGCGGCACCCGCATCGAAATCCACCCCGTCAATCAGACAGCCGTCGACGAGCCACGCCGCCGCGACAACCTGAGGATCCAGCACCGGCAGGTCCGCTACATCTGGGACGACGCCGTCGACGCCCTCGTCGCCAGCGACCTGGCCACCATGGAAGACCTCTGGGACGATGTCATCGCCGAACTTGACTCCGACTGGGGCGCCTACACCTACGTCTCCTACATCGGCATCGGCGCCTGACACGACCACTGACGATCTGCGGGGAAGCGCCAGTTTTGGGCCTCGCCGTCTGGGAGCCAGCGGCGCAGGTGCGGTGACCTCGTCGGTACCGACTGGTGGTGCTCACCCGTTGCAGGCATGAGCGACGAAGAGCCATGCCACTCTAACTGGCACTAACAAAGCCTCTGGACGTGGCGGTGGGTGATCAGGCAGACGGCGATGCCAAGGAAGGCTTCGTGGATGTCGTCGCGTCGTTCCCAGCGGATGCGCAGGCGGCGGAAGCCGTGCAGCCAGGAGATCGTCCGCTCGACGACCCACCGGAAGGTGCCCAGGCCGGTGCCGTGTGGCTGGCCCCGTTCGGCGATTGCGGGACGGATGCCGCGCTCGCGCAGGAGCCGGCGGTACTTGTCGTGGTCGTAGCCGCGGTCGGCGAAGAGCATGTCGGGCCGCCTGCGCGGCTGGCCCACGACTCCGGCCACTGCCGGGATCTTGTCCAACAGCGGCAGCAGCTGGGTGACGTCGTTGCGGTTTCCGCCGGTCAACGACACCGCGAGCGGGATCCCCTGGCCTTCGGTGATGATGTGGTGCTTGCTGCCCGGGCGTGCGCGGTCGACCGGGCTGGGGCCGCTTTTGGGCCCCTGCGTGCGGCCCGGACGTGGGAGGAATGGATCACCGCCCGCGACCAGTCCAGCTGGTTCTTCGATCGCAGCTTGTTCAGCAGCAGCTGGTGCAGCTGGTCCCACACGCCGGCCTCGTTCCAGGCCGCAAGGCGCCGCCAGCAGGTCATGCCCGAGCCGAAGCCCAGCTCCTGGGGCAGGTACTCCCACTGGATGCCGGTGTGCAGGACGAACAGAATGCCGCACAGGGCCTGCCGGTCGGGCACTCGCGGCCGTCCCTCGACTTGCTTCGGCGGCTGCTCGGGCAGCAACGGTTCGATGAGCGACCACAGTTCGTCCGACACGATCCACGGCCGCGACTGACGCTTCCCCATGCCCACATCAACGAGCGATCAAGCCGACAGTCACATGATCAACTCACTTTTGTTAGAGCCAGTAATGCCGACCACCACCAAGTGGGGCCGCGCACCGCGGAGTTCGTGTGCATTTCCCGCCCGGACGGCGGCCGGTGTGTTCGTGCTCGACCGGGCTTACGTTGCCTACATGGACAGGCCTCAGTTCCCCGTGCTGTATCAGCGGCAGCGGTTCATCTTCTTCTGGACCCGGCAGGCGCCGGACGAGTGCGAGTGCCGGATCTACCACGCGGTTCCCGTCTGGTGCAGCTGCGCCAACAAGGCTGAGCCAGGCCTGGAAATGCGCATCATCCGCACCCCGTACCTGCAGGGCAACGCGCAGCCGGAGGTCAGTGCCCCGCTGCGGCTGCGCGAGCCATGCTACGCCGCGGTGGAGGTGCTGTCCGAGGAGTCGCGGTCGTCGACGGCATGAGCCTGCCCGGCATGCCGCGCAAACGGGGCCAGCCTTCCCGGACGGCGAGCATCCTGAGTCCGCTGGAGCGGGCCGTCGTCCCGGCCGCCCAGGAGGTGTCGCCGGACGTCCGGAACGGTGCTGTCGCCACAACACTGTCCTGGCGGGGCGCTGGGCCGCGAGCTGGAGACCGAGTTGCGCAAAGCCACCGGTATGTGTCGAGGCTGCAAGCCGCACGCGTGTGTCGTGGCCCGCGACAGGCCGTCCGCCGAAAAGCACTTGAGGATGCCGGGCTGCACCGACATGGAGATCATCGAGACCAGACCCAGGCAACCGCCCGAACGGAAGGCATGAGGGATGACCGCCCTCTCCCTGACCAGGCATGAGCACCGTGCTGGTCTGCGGGGGAGTGTCAGTTGTACTTCGTCATCTGAGCGTCAGTGGTGCAGGTGAGGTGGCTTGGTTGTTGACATTGACGGGTAGTGCTCACCCGTTGTTGCCAGGAGCGGCGAAAAGCCATGTCATTCTCACGCTGACCACCACCGAGAGCCAACACCAAAGAAACCCGAGCACAAGAAATGCGAGCACCGAATTAGATCCTGATATTCCGCTTCGAGACATAACGATTCGCCCCTTTGGAGAACACCATCGAGAGAGAATCAGTACAGAATAACCAACACTCCACCAGAAACCAGATAATGTAAGGCGAGTGAATGCATCAGAAATGTGCGACGCTCTCTCGGGCTTTCCATGCATCGAAATGTTCAAGAGGTCCAGACCACCGTCTGTAGCACGGAGAGTATCCGTTACATAAATTATGTAACGGCGCTGAGTGCGTTACATAATGGGTACACATCAGGTACAGAAGAGGCTGCTTGGCGGGCCCTTTCAACGCAGGTCACCCCACCTCATTGCCAGCAATCAAGCGCACCAGGAGACAAAATCGCAGTTAAAAAGCGTTTGAGAGCATCCAAAGCCAAGGATGCCGCGACTCTCGATTATGTAACGGGGCCAGCGAAGGCCGGCGCCTATCCTGGTAGCCAGCGGTAACGCCGCGGAGCGGCGTTACATATTCGTCGCGGAGCGACGGGTGACGCTCCGTCACGTAGTGACGGCGCGTCATGTCTCCGGAGGAGACGGCGCG